>CAZTOF010000715.1:0-19936 GCA_964615515.1 uncultured Gemmatimonadaceae bacterium | reverse complement strand
CCCATTTCCCTGACCTGCACGACGCCATACGAGCGGGGCGACAAGGTTGAATGCGAGGCCGCGCCCACGTTGAGCGAGTACGACAACGACGAAACCTTCTACGGATGGTCCGTGGACTGTCGGTCGCCGCGGTTTATTGAGGGCGACCAGTGCGATGCCGTGCTTGAGGGGGAGGGGTCGAGGTACAAGAAGTGGAGCGGAAAGGCGACGATGGGCGCCAACATCTCGGTTCGCATCCGGGCCTACGACGAGAACGACAGCCTCTTCGTGGGGGCCAAGACCGAGGGCGTATGGGTGTGGGAGCGCAAGGACTGGAATGCGAACCCGCTCGAGTGGCTCGGAACGGCGAAGCTCAACAACAAGACGCTCGCCCCCAAGCCCGATGGCTACTGGACCCAAGTTCAAGAGCGAACGGGACCGGCTGTACGCCCATCCGGACCTGTACGAATGGGGGAGGGACTACGGGGGCGCGTGGAAGCATTGCGGCGACGTGCCGACCGCGACGGAAGTCAACGTCCGGACGATGAACGACGAGTGCGGAACCGGCGCGATCCTGGACCGCTGGCGGGACTACGTGGAGGCGCACGAGGCGTACCACAAGGCCAGCTACAACAAGTGCCTGTACACCAGCAGAATGGGTGCCGAGGCCCAGTGGGTGGAGAACGTCGCGGCGCGGAGCGACAGGATGGCCGAAGCGGTCGAGAATGCGCGCGATCAGCTTTGGGCCGTGCTCGGGCCAGCCGCGGAGACGAGCCAGAGATGGAACAAGCCGGAGGGCATGCGTCACTGGCGGCCGTTCCAGCGCTGGACCAAGGTATTGCCGGGCAAGCTATCGCACACCGGCACGAACGGTTGCTGAAAAACACACCGAAGGGGAGGCGCGGAAGCCTCCGGAAAGGACGACGGAACAATGAGGAACACACCATTCATGGTGGCGGCCGTGGCCGTTGCCGTGGCCGCGCTGCTGGCCGGGTCGGCCGGCGCCCAGGAGCGTCCGAAGCCCCACTACACGTTCAACGACGGCTACACGTTCGAGAAGGCGATGCGGACGCTCGAAGAAGCGGCCGCGAACAGGAGGTCCGCGGTACTGGACGGATACGGTTTCCGCCGGACGGACGCGGAACGCGACGATCTCGCTCTGTGGCTCGCGGACATGATCGTGAGGGACGCGACGCGATCCGCAGATGTGAAGTTGCTCGCCGCGCAATGGCTGGCCCGCATTTGGACCCAAGGGTGGACCGTCGACGGCGGCGTGGCCTACTTCGAGAGCTTTCGCGACGCGCTACGAATGGTGTTCGAGGAGGGTGAGCCGACGGCCGCCTGCATTCGAGACACCAATGCAGCGTGGACGGTGAGGGACCGTTTGCCGGTCACCGATCCGCGCTACCGGCCCCGTTGCGCCCGCAATCCGCTCAAGACGGCATGGTGCGTGGCGGGGGCGGCATTGCACAGCCCCGAGGTGAACCGGGCGATGGGCCGGAAAACGGAACGGCCATACGCGACGGGAAGCAGCTTCTACGCCGATGCCGAGGAAGCGCCGGAGGTGCCGGGACTGTCGGGCGGCGCGGCGAGGTGGTGGGAAAGCTGCTGGGACGACCGCCGCCCCGGAAGATGACAGAAGGGACGGACCACTCATAAACGGAGAAGACCGATGAACCTGACCACGGCGGACCTGGAACAAGATCGGGCGGCTGCTCGACGACAGGCTGAAAGGCGTTCACCAGCGCCTCCGACGGGGTGGAACGGCGCCTCGACGGGGTGGAGCAACGCCTCGGCGGCGCCCTCGCCTACTTGGCGAACTGCTGGCCGGGTACGATGCCCGGCCACAAGTCGCACGTGGCCCGCGAAGTCGAGAAGATTCTCAAACCCGACCCGGAGGAGCGGAATTCGTGACGACCTGACCGTCCCGCCCTACCTTCAACGGAGAACAGGAGACCAGACCATGAAAGTCATGAGGAAGACCCGGAAGCGGCGGAAGCCGTACCGGAAGACCGCCCCGCCCGTTCCGGTCCAGGACCCCAACGCCACGGCGGAAGACGTGGCGCGGGCGTTGGGGTTCGTCCCCCCGCACCAGCGCCCGGAGGTTCGGGCGCGGATGAGGGAGCGGTAGCGGCGGGAACGCGCGGCGCAGGAAAGCGGCTGACCCCCCGGCAGGGTTCGAACCTGCAACCTCCGGTTTGGTAAGCCGGTGCTCTGTCCCGATTGAGCTATGGGGGGGAATGTCCGCCAGCCCCCGTCGGAGGCCACAACCTCCGGCGGGGGCGTCTCATTGGAAGGATACAGACGGTGCCGAATCTTGGCTACTTTCGTATGTACATCCCACTGTGGTTGACATAATGTAACGTTGTCTTTACATCGAGAAACGGTGAAGCGGAGCGGCCAGCCCGGATGCATCGCCGGTCGAATGCCGTGGGGATTTTGTCCGCGGGCTGTTAGGCCTTCCGGCTGCCTCCGGGGGTCATTGTGGAAGCGGTCCCCGGCGCCTCGATAGCGCGAATCCGAAACCGTCCATGGTCAAATCGGCCTGTGATCAGACGATTTGGGACGCCCATGCTCGGATGGGACCGCGAACCTGTGATTCGGGACGGTCCCGTCGGAAGGGACCCGTGGCTCCGGCAACAGGCGGCCGGGGAACCCACGAGGCCCGGACCCCCGGTCAAACCGCACGCCCGCCGCCGCGGCAAATCAAGGGACAGCCGCATGCTCGATTGGGACGACGCTGGCGGGCGGCAACCAGCGGCCCGGCTTCCTGGTCCTCATCGGGCTCTTCCTTGTCGGACTCCTGCTGCTTCAACGGGTCAATGACCCGAAGGAGCCCATGCGTGGCGCCGACTGCCTCAATGGGCCTGGGTGGACTTGAACCACCGACCTCACGCTTATCAGGCCGCCAATCGCGACCCCGATTTCCGGCAAGAACTCTCCGAAGTCTAATCAGGACTTCACGATCTGCCGTTCTTGCCGTCGCGTGGGATTCGGATCCGCCGCTCCAGAATGGCGACGAGACTGGGCTAGATGGAGGGCGTTCGGTTGCGTGTCCCCGAGGCTGGCTTCGCGGTACCCTGGTGATTGCCGGGCCAGACCGGAACCGAGGGCAGGAAGTGGCCGGGAGTAGACCACTTCGACACCTCTCCACCAGTCTCCACTCCGCCTGACCACCTCGCCACCCCAGCGAATACTCCTGAGAAGATCGAGGGCGGCAGAGAAAGGGCCGCGCGCCTCCTCGACCCGGGTCCACCGACGTGTTATCTTCGAAGGTCACAACAGCCTCGGCACCCCGTCACGTAGGTGACGGTTTGGTAACGGGCTCAACCCAAGAGGACAGAAAGCAAGAAACGACAATGGACTTCTATAGCAGTTCAGGCGCGCCAATCGCGTACTCTGATGACGGGGAACATATCTACCTGTTCTCCGGCAAGCCGGTCGCGTATTTCTCAGGAACCGCCGTCTACACGTTTTCGGGTAAACATATTGGGTGGATTGACAATGGATGGATAAGGGACTTAAACGGCTATGCTGTGTTCTTTACTTCGGCCGCTCGTGGTGGTCCGGTGAAACCCGTCAGGCAAATCAAACCCGCAAAGGGCGTTAAGAACGTCCGACCAGTCAAAGGAGTCAGACAGGTCACTTCTGTCAAACCCGTGTGGGCGTTATCGTGGTCGAGACTGTCTGGAGAGATTTATTTTGCATAGATTCCAGACCAACGGACCGTATGTCTCACGCAATAGTGTTTTAGACGCCGTTCTCCACGGTTTCAGCACTTGCGTACAGGGGCAAGAGATCTTGACCGATCCTCGCTCGGGCTGTTTCTGCATACACTTGGCGTCGGCATGACGGAACACCACCCAATGGACTTCGCCGCCTCCCTGGGCGCGAAGCTTGCCAGTCGGTCTAGGCACGTGTGCTTTTTCTTGGGCGCCGGTGTGGGGAAGGCCTGCGGCCTACCGGATATAGCCGAGCTCCAAAAGCATGTCCTCACGAATCTTGACGAGAGCAATGCTACAGCATTCAAGCGGCAATTGGCCGGGCGGAACCTGGAAGAGGCCTTGAGCCGCATCCGGCGTATTGCTGCCCTCGTCTCTGGCGACGAGACCGTGGATGGCCTGACTACTCAGATGGCCACCGAACTGGATAAAGTCGTGTGCCGAGCCATCGTCAGCGCCCTCACTCCTACCGATGTCGATCTAACTGCCCCACGGCATTTCGCGGCTTGGGCCGCACGCGCCAACTATCATCGGCCAATTGAGCTGTTCACGGTCAACTATGATCTTCTCCTTGAGACAGCCCTGGAATCCATGCGAGCGCCCTATTTCGATGGTTTCGTGGGCACTCTGAAAGCACGGTTTCATACAGACCTAGTCGAGGAACTGCCAGCACCGACTGACTCCGAAGCCATCCCCGTCTCTTTTGTCAGACTTTGGAAGTTGCATGGCTCCGTTAACTGGGTTTCTGGCGATGGTCGACAGGTCGTCCGCCTGGGTCATCCCGTTCCTGACGGACGCCCGGCCGCCATTTATCCATCAGACGCAAAATACGACGAATCACGGCGCGTTCCGTTCATTGTTCTGCAGGATCGTTTCCGCCGAGCGCTCCATCAGCCCGAAACAATGTTGCTCATCACCGGGTATTCTTTCGGCGACGATCACTTGAACGAGCACATCTTCGATGCCGCAACGCGACGTGCTCGCTCGGAGTTCATTGCATTCTGCTACGGGCATATTCCGGATGTTCTCGCCGAACGAGCGGAGATCACGCCGAACTTACAAGTAGTGGCCGACAATGACGCGATCCTTGGGGGCACTCGATTGCGCTGGAAGGAGCCAGAGGACGCACCAACGGACATATGGAAAGAAGGCGTCTTTGGAATGGGAGATTTCCGAAACCTCGCCAAATTCTTAGCCCGGAGTGCTGAACCACATGAACATGAATGAGTGGTTTCAAAGGCTAATCTGCAAACCTACCACGGGGTTCTCATGACTGGCCGCGACCCTACACGCATTGGTGAGGTGCGTCACGTGTTAGGTTCTACTGTCACAGTGGCGCTTGATTCCGATCTCGCGGGCACAGCTCCAATTTATCGCGGTCGATTGCAGTCTGTAGGTCAGATCGGTTCGTTGGTTCGGATCCCACAGGGACCGGTAGATCTCATCGCAACGGTTGGCCTTGTCGGAATTGCCGAGCTGTCCGGTCCCGTAGCGCCCGCGGAAGCCGTGCAACACGACAAGCGTTGGCTCCAGGTTCAGTTGCTTGGAACTATTGATCGGGGGACGGGGCACTTTCAGCGAGGCGTAGGTGCCTATCCCGGGCTCGATGATCCCGTTCACTTCGCAACAACGGAACAACTCAAGTCTGTATTTCCCCACCCGGGCGCTCGTTATCTGCGGTTGGGCCGTTTGGCTGCCGCTACGGATGTACCTGTGTGCGTCGACGTGGCACGATTTGTCGTTCGCCATTCGGCGATCGTCGGTTCTACAGGTTCCGGGAAAACCAGCGCGGTCGCATCTTTGTTGCAGGGCTTTGTGAGAGAAGGATGGTCAGCGTCCAATATCGTTGTCATTGATCCACACGGCGAGTACGCTCACGCACTGTCGGATCGCGCGGCGGTCAAGAGTGTTCTCGCGACTGGGGACGCTCAGTTGCGGGTTCCGTATTGGGCGCTGCCAGCACCTGAGATCGTCAACACGTTCTGCGGCGCTGGCGGTGGGCCAACATTCCGCAACCGCTTCGCAGAGATTGTAACGGAACATCGCCGTCAGTTTGTTGCCGATGCGGAGTGGCTTACTTTGGATCCCTCGGCTGTGACATCCGACACACCCGTGCCGTTTGATATTCGAAGCGTGTGGCATCGCCTCGATGAGGAGAACTCCGAGACTCTCAACACGACGGGAGACCCTACCAGCGTCTGCCGGATCGAAGTTGGCGATCCCTCGGAGTTGCGGTCATCCGTATACACGCCATATGGAGCGGGTGGCAAACCGCCGCACAAGGGTCCGTACCACGGCGCCTACGGAACGATGCCCAGCCTGCTTCGGCTTGGGCTATTGGATCCTCAGCTACGGTTCTTTCAGGAACCGGAGGGCGATCCCCACGGTGACGATCCGTTGATCGAGACGATGCAAGATTGGCTTGGAGGGGAACAACCGGTGTCTGTACTCGATTTTAGTGGGGTATCGTCGGTTGCGGCAGATTTGGCTATAGGGGTTGTGCTCAACCTGATCTTCGAAGTCGCGCTCCGATGCAAAACTGACGGTCCTGGCATTGGGCGACCTAGCCCGGTGCTGATTGTGTTGGAAGAAGCGCACCGATACCTCGGTGCCGATGCCAATGCGTTGACACGTCATGCGGCGAATAGAATCGCAAGAGAAGGAAGGAAGTACGGGGTTGGACTCTTGCTTGTTTCTCAGCGTCCAACTGAGCTTCCGGACACCGCACTGGCTCAATGCGGTACCGTTATATCACTTCGACTTTCCAATGCGGAGGATCAAGGCGCGATTCGTGCAGCATTGCCTGATGCAACGGCAGGTTTGGCCGCTGCTCTACCATCATTGCGTACGGGGGAGGGTGTGGTGAGTGGTGAATCCGTCGTGTTGCCCGCACGCGTGCTTTTGGATCCGCCTGACCCAAAACCACTTGCCGATGATCCATCCTTAGACCCGTGGCGTAGTGAACATCAAGCACCCGACGTTGGCCCGGCGCTGGCCGCGTGGCGAGGAACATACGAGGTGGAACAATGATTGATTGGCAGGCTGTGACTGGTTCGAAACGGATCGTTGCTGAAGCGTACGATCCGGAAACGGAAACAATCTACGTTCGATTTCCTGATGGTGTCGAGTGGAAGTACTCGGCGTGCCCAGCCGAAACCTGGAGGGAGTTCACGGCACCCGGGCAATCGCGAGGTCAGTACATTTACAGAGTGCTGAATCACAAGCCGCATGGGCGGCACGTTGGATAGTCCACACGGAGATTCCAGTGTGTCCTGCTTGCCTTCCCAATTCCGGCGGCGCCTAGATGTAGGGTTCGCCCGCTCACGCAGCATGACCGCATGGAAATGCCCCTTTACTCCAACCCATCCAGAATCCCCTTCAGGCTCGTACTTTGGGACCATTCCTCCCGGTCCGTTACATTGGGCCAGTCTGCCGGAAACCCATCCCCTCCCGGCGACCACAGCGCCACACTGTCGGCGTGCCTCTCGAAGTAGTCCGCATCGGTCGTGATGCGAATCGCTGATTCCCGCCCCGGTACGGTCAGGGAATACTCACGTGGCCCAAGCGGCCGCACGGCGAAGCCATCGGGCAGCAGCGCGGACCGTCGGAGCACCCGGTCGAGATCGTCCATAGTCACCGAGGATGTTGGGCGCTCGGTCACGGCGAACACGGTATCCGCAGCCTCGTCGATGTCGATTCCGGGTGCAGTCTCGGTCGCCTCGCGATCCACCTCTTGCGCCAGCGCCGCCCGTCCTTCGTCGGTCAAGGCCCGACCCTCCAACACGGCTTGGGCGATCGTTCCCGACACTTTCGCGAGAATGGGTTGAAGCTGGCCTACGACGCCGTGGAAGAGTCCGATGCGCTTGGCCAGCGCCTGGTAGATATCCGCCTCCACCGTGTCGCTGTAGTGCAGGTTGAAGATCCGAATGGTCGCGTGCTTCTGACCCAACCGGTCGATGCGGCCGATCCTCTGTTCCACCCGCATCGGGTTCCAGGGCATGTCGTAGTTCACGAGCGCGCCGCAGAACTGGAAGTTCAAGCCCTCGGCGGCTGCCTCGGTGCAGAGCAGAACATCGGCTTCTCCCTCTCGGAATCGGCGCTTCGCCTCGTCCCGGCTGATCGCGCACCATCGTCCACCAGCGTCCGGCACCTCCCCGCCGCGTCCGGTAAAGCACATCAGCCGCAGAGACGGATCCTTGCGGAGTTCCTCACGCAGAAAGTCGATGGTGTCGGTGTACTGCGTGAACACCATGACCTGGCTGGCTTTTTCGCTCTTCCCCCGCAAGCTGCTCAGAATCCGTTGTAGCTCCCCGAGCTTGCTGTCCGGTGGAAGCCGCTCCGCCATTTCCAGCAACTCACGAATGTCGCCCATCTCCTCAAGCTTCAAGGCCTTGTCGGCCGCATCGGCGACCTCCTCGGGAGCACCCATCACCTCGTCGGCGAGTTCATCGTCCGACAGGTCTTCGTTCCATTGATCCGCAGTGGTCGACACCGTGCCTTCGGCCATCTCCAGTCGTCGCCGAAGAGTACTCGCCAGCGCCAGACAGCTACTCGCGAGACGGCGGCGGTACACGGTCATGATGAACCCCACCGCAGTTCGCTGGGTACCGGTCGCCTGACCGTAGGTGCGGCAGATGTAGCTTTCCGCGGCTTCGTAGAGCTCCCGCTCCGGCCCCGTCATCTCGACGAAACGGTCCTTCACCATTCGGTCGGCGATCGGCGCCGTCAGCAGACCCTCTTTGTGGTACCGGCGCAGGAGGGTACGTGTGTGTCGTGACAGAAGCCGTCTGACCGGCGTCCGGGCGCGCATGAGACAGAGCGCCGCCGATCGCTCAGCCGATCCAAGCCTCTTTCGAGGGATCGTAGAGGGATCCCGTAGCGCCGACAGCACCGTCTTGGCCGTGAACTCGGACAGAGAAGACAGAGTCGGGTCGCTGGGCTCCGCCTTGGTCTGACCGGCCTGCTCCTCCGCTCGGAACAGCCGCGCCATCATCTCGAAGGCCTCGGCGGTCAGATCGGGCTTCTGCGAGAGTTCGAAGAAATCGACGAACGCATCAGCGCCCCACTCCGGCGGGAGACCCAGCAGATGGAGCAGATCCCAGAACTCGACCTGATGCACCTGCATCGGCGTCGCCGTCAGCAGGATCAACCCATCCGCAAGGCCTCGTTCGCGCATTCCGCGCATGAGACGCAGCATCTCGTTGGGTCCCTTGTCGCCGGGTCCGCCCGCGCCACGCCGCCTCGCGTGATGCGCCTCGTCCAGAACGACCAAATCCCACCGCCTGGCCTCCTCAAGGATCGTCTTCTGACGGTCGCGCCTCCGCATGAGATGGCTTGACGCGATCACCACATCTTCCAGGTGCCACCGGTCTGGACCAACCGCGCGCGTCTTCGCGGGCCGCTCCGGATTGGGCGAATACCAACGCAGCTTCCCGCCAGCGTAAAGCGGCCAATTGAGGTTGAACTTCTCGTACAGCTCGATCTGCCACTGCTTCATGACCGCCGCCGGCACCATAATCAGGATGCGCCGGGCGCGACCCGACAGCCACGCCTGTCGCAGCACCATTCCCGCCTGAATCGTCTTGCCCAACCCGACCTCGTCGGCGATCAGGAGCCTGGGCGGCCAATCGTGGTACATGCGCTCGAACGCGCGGATCTGATGGGGCCAGGGTGTGATCGGGGCCGTCTCCTCGCCGACCATTTCGCCATTGGGAGTCAACGAGGGTGCCTTGCGAATGAATGACCACACCCGTTCCCGGAGGTACCTCGCCTGGGACTCCTGAACCGCGGACTCCAAAGGATCAGGCTCCGGCTTCAGCAGCTTCGGAAGTCCCTCCTCGGGACGGAACTCCAGGAGTTTCTCTCGCACCGCATCCGGCACTTCGATCACCCGCGCGCGATTCCGCTTGTCAGCCCACAAAAAGGCAAAGTTGCGCTCCTCGCCCTCCACCCGCGCCGCGTCGGACCCCCAACTCCTGAAGACATTGATCGTCTCCCAGTTGCGCTTCCATCCGCTCGCGGTCTCGTTGAGGCTGCCCGTCCAGGCGATGCGGTCCCCGTTCGTGTCTTCGATGATCCCGGTCTTCTCGTGAAAGAGCGCCGAATCCGTCGCGGGCCGACCAAGGTCATCTGTCGGAACCGCCACCTTCACATCGAGATGGTCGTTGGCCACCATCCAAGCGAGCAACTCGAGCGCATCGGCCTCGCGGCCGTCCGCCGGCTTGAGTGGCCAGCGCCGGAGATGCTCGGCCACCTGCCCGCGCAACGCGGCCCCCTCGTGAATCGCCGCGATCTCGGCTGGATCCAGGGTACACCCAACGATCAGCCGCATTCGGCCCTTGTTGCGAACCAGCTCCTCGATTCCGCGCGCCGCGAGAGTCAGTGCGCTCGCGCTGAAATAGCCGGTCAGGCGATCGTACCGCTTCGCATCCCGGAGGGCGGGGAGGTAGAACAGCTCGACCAAGTCGCCGTCTTCGGGCGTGTACTTGAGCTTCCAGTCTTCCGCGCGGTGCACCGGTCAGTCGCTTCTCTCGCGCCACATCTTGAGCTGTTCCGGTTCATCGACCACCTCGCCGAAAGCCAGGCGGCGGAGCTTTTCGAGTGCATCGAAGTCCTCGCTGGCGGATTCCAGTGCCTTGGCCTTGGGGCCCAGATCAAACCCGCGGAAACTGCGCGAGACCGGGAGGACTTCGAGCACCGCCTCCAGCGCAATGGTGAAGTCCAGGCTTTGATGGACGCCCTGATCCTTCAACATGTCCAGAGCCGCGTCCAGGGAACGGCTGCGCGCGAGGTGGGCAGCGTGGTGGATGACGTCGACCATGCCCCGCGACCCGTCCGCCGGACCCAGCGCTCCCTTGGCCGCACGGTGGACGCTGTCCCAGAGAACGAGATTCTGTCCGCTCTTAGCACCGAGTCGGCGCACCACGTCGGTTTCGAGATTGACCCCGACCGCGCGCGCCAGCTTGAGGCCCTCGTCGTAGGCGAACTTCGGCGCCTCGAAGGCATCCCACGCGAGCACGAAGAACGCGGTGGGGGGATCCAGGTCGTCTTCGGAGCGCATCCGGGCAAGCTGATCCAGCCGCCACCGCTTCACCTCTCGCCGGGCAACGTCGAGCGCGTCCTCGGGCGTTGTGGCGTAGGGATCCCACTCCTCGTCGAAGATTTCGAGCTGCCGCTTGCGTTTCTTGGGCTTCGGCCGGGGGCTCCGGCGTTCGAGCGGCCAGTGGCGCGAGAACTCCTCCAGTGCGGGACCGAAGGAGGCCAGGTAGAGATCGACGCCGCTGATCCCCGCCTCCTGGAACTCCTCGACGCGTTCACGCACGGCCTCTGCCACCAGAGGCTCGGCGTCCTCCCACCAGCGCGTCTCCTGTTCCGGTCCCAGGCCGCGTTGCTCGCGCGGACGGCAGACCAAGAAGATCGTGCTGTTCGCGGCCGCCTTGTCCTTGATGTGCATGCTCCCAGGGGCTTCGGTGTTGATCGGCCACGAAGCCGTGATCATGAATCCGGCCTTCATCAATCCCGTGGTCAATGCGTCCCAGGCACCCGCCGCCTTGTGGGTGAACATCAAAGTCATGATGCCGTCGGGCGTGAGAACGCGGTGGCACTCAGCGAAGATCGCCGCCATGCGTTCCTGGTAGTCACGGGTCGCGCGCGCTCCCGCTCCCTTCTGTCCCTTGAAGCGAGCTACGTTCGCGACCGCCTCGTTGTCCTTGTCGGTGAGGTGGCTGCGGAAGAGCTCGGGAAAGACGTGTCCGGCGGTCCGCTTGAGCCAGACGTAGAAGAAGTCCGACAGCTCCGCGTACATGACGTTGGCTTCCCACGGGGGGTCCATTACGATGGCGTCGATGCTGGCGTCGTCGAGGTGGTCGAGGTTGTCGGCGGACTTGCAGGTGATCGTTACGGGAGACGGAGCCTTGGGCGTCGCGTCGGCTTCCGGGGGATCACCATTGTCGCTGAAGAGATCGTGATCCTTATGGGTCGTTGGTTCTGGAGCGACAAGCTCCACGAGTTCCCGGATGGCCTTCGCAGTCTTATCAATTGCCCAGTCGTAGCCGAGGTCAACAATGAGGGATGCCATCTCTCCGAAAGACCAAACGAACGCATAGTCATGCCGGTCAAAGAATGATCGTACACGGCTAGTCGTACTGTCCCATCGTCCGCCTCTGCTGTTGTAGTTGAGCACAGTATCGAGGGTCAGCGCCAAGTACCCATACGCTGCCTTCCGCACCGGTGTCAGCTTCCCCTCCCGCCGGTCTTCCTCCAGCATTTCACGGTAGACCTCGACGCTGGTCCCATGACAGAGCAATTGCCGGGGCGAGAACATATCGCGCCACAAGGGCATGCCGTACTGAATCGGTCGATCGTCGTTGTTGACTTCCGGGAACCGTTCGCTCGGAATGATGTCGAACGCCTCCCACTCGGGGAGCTTCTCTTCCAGGCGTGCTTCGATCTCGGCGCTGTTGTCGTCCTCCGGTCTTGGCGCGCGGTAGCCGCGCACCCACCTGTCCTTGCCCCGCTTTCCGGACTTGAGCCGCGTCTTCACACGGCGCTTGTAGATGACGGCGTAGAGCTGCGACCCCATCTCGCCGTCCTGGGCCTGCCGCTTGATTTCGTCGCCGTCAATCACCTGCCCGCAGTCGGGCCAGGGGCAGGTTCCAATGCCACGGGCAACGGTGCCGGGAGACTGGTCGCTCGCATTCTTGACGATCTCGAAGGTGCAGACGCGATCCTCGGAACCGTGGCCACCAGCGGTGTCAGGCCGGAGGCGCACACCGATGCCACCGGAGGCCAGCCGCCAGTTCGGGGATAGCGGAACGAGGCCGAAGCAATAGGGGCAGCGGACGGTGTGGGCGTGGAGATAGGTCACATCCACGATGTCGGGCAAACCGGTCTGAACAAAAAGCTCTTCCAACAGCTCTTGGATTCTTTGGCGCCAATCCCTTGCCAGTGCCTCGAACTCGTCGCCAACCACTCTCGGGAACTGTGCAGGCCATGTCACCGTGGCCTCCGCAACCAGCGCCGCGACGGGATTGAGATCGTTCCCGATCGTGACGAGCCCTGACCGGTGAGTTTCGAACGGGATCGCGCCTCCACCGGCGGTCGGATCCAAGACACGGATTGACCGCCAGTTCCGCATGCCGTCTTGTTCCAGCCAGCGCCTATCCCCATTAGTGGGACAATGCTTGAACGCCCTGTCGTAGTCGTAGGGATTCTCGATCCGCTTTCCGCCCCGCCTCGCTCTGTCGATGGCCTGCCGCGCCGCCACCGGATCCCCGTGAATCCCGAGCACATGCAGGAATCTCTCCCGATCCGCCCCGCCCGGCAGCAGCGAACCCAGCACGGCAGCCCGCGAGGCCACCAGAGGCCTGCGCGCCCACCAGACGTGGAGATAGTAGGTCGGCGGCAATGCCGTCATCGATCTTCGTTCCCGCGTACTCTCCTCGCTCAGCGCTCCAATCGGCAGCCATTCCTCGATCAGCCGCCGGTCCCTGGTCGAGTCGCCCTTGGTTTGCTTCGTCATGCGGCAAAATCCCTCAGGTGACACGCGGACCCGAACAGCTCCACCCGCCAGGAGTCTTCGCCAGCCAGCGACCGCCGCAACCGGATCATTCCGGGCGAGCCGGATTCCGGCGCGATCCGCGCCCCCAGGTTCTTCAATCTCTTCTTGACCCAGCGATTCCTTGGTGTCGGGCCAGTTGGCGCATCGGCCGTAGCGTAGGCGTTCGGAGTATGCGCAAGGATGCGCTTTACATCTTCCGGCTTCGGCAACGCCCCGCGACCCCGCCGCCACGGGGCAAGAATCGCAAACGGTTTCCTTTCCAGAAGCTCGTCCCATACCTCCTGCAGGTGAGCGTTCCCGGAACCGTGGTGGGGAACCTTGAAGACCGACGCCCTGGACCGGGGCCTAGCGTCGTCGCGCAACAAGGCCGTCCAGCCACCCCGCTCTAGATCGGCGCCGAACAGGCACGAGATGCCGCCGTCGAGGCGAACCAGCAGGACAACGGAGAGTTCGTTCGGGGTCAGCGCGTCGATCCCGGGTCGCTGCCTGGTGCCGGGTTCGGGCGCAAGCGACTTGAGGAAAGAGGTGTAGGCCTCGTCGCTGGGCGAGAGCGACCACACTTCGCAGGTGGATGAACGGTGGAGTCGGCAACGTGCCGTCGCCCAGCGCGGCTGGGAATCGGTGCGGTCGAGATGGCTCAATGCCGCGTGGATTTCGCGGACCCCACCGTCGGGGAGGCCCGTCCTCGCCAGTGCCGCCGCAACGCTCAAGAATTCCCGGGAACCGAGCGCGTTGGCACAGCAAAAGTAGGCTTCTGGACACCGGGAAACGAGATCGCCCAGGCCTTTCATGTGGTCGTCATGCCAGTGGGTTGCGACGATCAGGCGAACGGCCTGGGCAGGATCCACCCCAAGTTCATCGAAGTACTGGAGGGCCACCGGCTCCCTCTTGGAGGTCAGGAACGAGTCCAGAACGATCCACTCACCCCACCCAACATGCGCGACGGCGCACTCGCCGTACCCGGGGCCAAAGAGCGAGACTTCCACCTCGTCGGGACGGGGTGGCTTGGCTCGCTCAGTCAAGATTCCACTTGGCGCGCAGGCGATCCGCCCATTCCTCTCCGGCCCTCCAATCGCGCTCGGTCGGACGAGGCGAGTCCAGGAACACGATTCGCGAGACGTTGCTTCGCGTTCCGCTCGGGGACCTCTCGTACCCCATCATCCAGTGGAAGAGCGAGCCGACGTGCATTCGGGCCCGGTCCTCGGGGCCGATCTCCTCCAGATCGATGGTGGCGACTTCGCGCCCGCCGCCGGTCAGGTCGTGGAGGCGGGCGTCGAACTCGTCCTTGTGGATGGCCGTGACTCGCCCAACCCATTCCTGCTTGGGATAGAAGGAGGGGGAATGTTCCAGGGAGACTGCCGGAACCGCTCGCCGCACGGCGGTCAAACCGTTTCCGCTCGTGCCGTTGTGGAGTTTTCCGTTCGGCTGATTTCCGATTGAGCCAGTCGCGGCGGTGTTGTCCGCGGCGTGTCCGTTCTGTGCCGCGTCGGCCGTCAGGGTATCGGCCCGCATGGCGCGCGCACGCATACGCCGGGGGTTCAGGAGAACCGACGGTGGCAGGTCGCCAGCTCCCGTCGGTACGTGCGAGTCCTGCGCTTCCGGAATCGTTGCCGTTCGTACCCTTCGCGACATTGCGCGTCTCACCCTTCTGAAGTGTCCGCCAGGGACATGATGTGATCCACGATTCCCTCACTCCGCCCGAGAGATCCCTCGAACTCCGCTGCCAGGATGGCCATGAGCTTCTCAACCGATGCGGGCGAGTCTGCTTTCCCAGCAAAGTGATCGTTGATGCTCACGAACACGCCCCGCCCACTTTCCTGGCCCACGCGGGCCGACGGCTCAATCACCACATTCACCCGACCCCCCTCCTCCCTGTCCGAAGGCCTGGTCTGTGACATCCTGAGCGAAGTCATTCCGCCATGGGGGCTGTCGAGGTTCAGTCGCCCGCGCCACGGGCCCCAAGGCTCCAGGGGAGCCAGAGCGCTTCCGATGCGATCACGCGTGGCGAGGCTGTCAACCAGAAAGTGTGCCGCGAAGTTGATTCCGATTGCTCGCAATGGCGTATGAAAGAGGTGTTCTCGGAAGGTTCGGTGGACGAGATCGCGTAAACGCTCGAACGGAGCCTGCGAGCTTGCGGCGACAAACCTGTTTTGGGTGACCTGTATCCGAAGCCAGTCCGCTTTGAAATCAGCGACTTCCTGGTGGACCACTCCCAACTCAGCCCCGTCGGCAGCCGATTCGCGAATGAGACCGTGGGCGGAGAACCACCTCGGCGAGAAGATGGCAGGATTGAAATCGCCCACCAGGACGATATCCACCTGGACGATCTCCGGCTCGATTCGCAACATGTCTACTGCTCCTCGTTTGGCGCTATCGTAGCGGCCACGGGGGGAAACGCGTCGCGAGGCCGCTTCTCCGGCGCGGTCAGCAGAAACCTCAGACCGGCGAGTACCCGTCGCGGGTGCTCCCTGTGGATCGCCATGCCGAGCCAGTAGGCCGCCTCTTCGCGCTCCATCCTCTCGATTCCATCGGCCACCGCCCAAATTCGATCACGGTCGCGCATGGGTGCGAGAGCACGAAACATGAGCCCGAACCGCACCGCCAGCGTCTCCGGAACCGGCCGGCTGAAGCCGGAACGACCGGGAACGCCCACGAGCCGGACCTTCCGTTCCGCCAGAATTCGCAGGATCCGATGCTGCACCAGTTCGAGACTGCGACCCTCCAGGGCACCAAGCCGCACGGACTTCCGAAGTTGGGGGGTGCCGGCGGAAGGGGTCTGCCACACCTCGTAGCAATCGCGGCCCGGACCGGCGTGCCGGACGCGCAGTTCGTAGCGTGGGACAGACTGCCCCGCTTCGCCGTAACGGAGGGATCTCGGGCTGGCCATTCCTACTCCTTTCTCTCCTCAAGCGCCTTGGCGGTGACGTGGGCCTCACCCTTCACGAACTTGGCAAGCCGCTCCGTGAGCTTCTCGGGATCCGGCCCGTCCAATGTAAGACCATCGCGGAAAGAGAGCGTCAGCGATGCTTCAGCGTTGGTTTTGCTGGCTGCCCGAAACTGGGGTTCGAGGAACTCGGTGACCGGCTTCACGTCCGATATCGGTCCGTCGAATTCCAGCTCCATGGTGCCCCCTTCCGCAGATTCGTAGGACGCGGTGATCTTCGTGGATTTCCGGGCCTTGGGCACCGATGGACCTACCCGGAGAAGCCGGAACCCAAGTTCGGCTTCGAAGATCCGGATCGTGAGTTCGCCGATCCTCTGGACCTCCTTGTTCGCCCCGGCCTTCTCCCAGAGCTGGATGAGGGCTGCTCGTAGAATGCCCTCGGCGGTGAAGACAGGAATCTGGTCGGACGGGGGCGGATCGTCCGGCGGCGGGGTGATGGTATCGTCCGGGGGCGGATCAGGAGGCGGGTCGTCGGGCGGCGGCTTCGGCCGCGGCCAGACCTCATTCTCCTTCGCGAACCCCATTGTCAGCACCATGGACTGTTCGTCGATCTTGATCTGAACCGTCGGCTCGCCCGGTCCCCAGATTAGGTCGCCGCTTCGGTAGACGAAGAACTTGTCCTGGACTCCCTTTCGGACCCCTTTCAGGAAGACATCGTTTCCGACCAGAATCGGCAGCTTCGGATTCCGCCGGAACTCCAGGCGGAGCGCCTGGGTGGTGATCTCGCCCTTGACCTTCAGCGGGGTCGCGTCGCGCACATACGCGGGCTGGTCGGGGGCATCCTCGGGGAGCCTGAGCTTGTTGAGATCGCGCAGCACGCGAATGACCTGATTCTGGCCGGCCCCAGGCTGGTCGGAAGTGGACGGGAGATCGATCGCGGTATGGGCCAGCGCCACACCGGCCGACGCCGCCTGTTGCGATGGATAGAATACGTGCCGGTAGCACGCCTGGATCGCTCCCGCAGCCTTTTGCTCGGCCTTCCCGTCAAGCTCCTTCACCTTTGCCTGCTGGTATTCGGCCAGGTCGCGGAGCCGGTCGGGCTGGTTCAACGCCGTCAGCGCCATACGGTGGCGGACCGCATCCCGCATCTTGCCGCGGAGTCCGCCGTCCGCCACCAGAAAGACCACGTTGTTGCGGAGCGCTCGAGTCTTCTGGCCTTCCTTTCCGGTCCGCTCGAAGATGCGCCGGACTAGCTCCGGGACCTCCGCGTCTCCCGGACCGATCGACACCCCATCATAGGATAGAATCGCCAGCTTGGGCCGACCCGACCCCACACTGTCGTCAACATCGTAGGGGCCGCCCGGAAAACGGACGAGATCGAAAGTTCTCCCGCCGAAGACCTGTTGGATCCGGTCGTTCAACTGAGCCCGGACGTCGCCCGCGTCTACATTTCGCTCCTCGCGCCGAATGACTTGGTTGAGGTTCGCGTCGACGAAAAAGCGCATCGCCGCGCCCGGTCGGTCGTCGAGATAGGCCGACTCGGCCACGAACTTCTTGCGGGCGTCGTCGATGAACGAGATGTCCAACTCCGGGCCCACCATCGAATAGCGAAGCTCTTCGGGCGGCAACCCCTTGAGTGGTTCGTTGAAGGCCAGGCTGTGCAGGAAGATCGTTCGGGCGCCATACTCGGTGTACGGCGGCAATCCCTTGTACGATGACGCGTCGATCTGCTGTGCGAACGACGGCTTGTCCGCCGCACCCGAGGACACGTCATTCGCGATGGCCGGGCGGTACTGGTCCTGGCCGAGGCGCGTGACGATCTCCGCCCGAATGGATTCGTGGCCCGGATCGATATGGTGCAGGTGGATGGCGTAGGCATCCGTGGGGCGTGTCTCCCATAGATGGGCCACTGTCTTGCCCAGGAGGCGCAGCATCCCCCGCACTCTCTGGAAGCTCTCAAGTGTCGCGGTCTTCGTGGTAAGCGTGTCGAGCACTGCCGGGTGGAAGGGATAGCTGGCGCGGAAATCCTCTACGGTCGCCGGTCGGCGGACCCCCGGCGGGAGGACTTCCTGATGAGCGTCCCAGCGCTGCTTGTAGGCCTGGACAACCTCTTCAACGCGTGCTTCTTCAACGGCCTCAAAGAGCCGTCGGCGGAGCACGCGGACCGTTTCGTCCTCGCGGGTGGGATTCAGGAGGGTGGCCTTGCGAGCCGAGACCTTCTCCAACTCCGCCATGGCGTCGGCGATGAACTTGTTTTCGTCGCTGTAGGCGTCGGTGGCCTGATGGTCTTTGCCGATGGCCAGCGTGTACACGAGGGCCGCGTTTGGAGCGCTCTCGACCGCACTGAACAAGCGGGTCAGGAACGCCGTGAGCTGGCCGCGCGCGTGGGCGATCGAGTGGACGGACCTGAGATAGACCGACAGCTCGTCGAGGAGAATGAGCGTTGGCTGGTCCCCGAACAGCTCGCCGAGCGTGCTTGCTCCCGGTGCCATGTGCTGTTCGTCGCTGGAGCGGACACGCTCGAATCCTCCCCGCCCGGCCAGAGCGTAGGCCAACTCACCCCAGGGAGTCTTCGCAAGCACACCTTCTTCCAGGCGGCGTCCGTTCGCGGCATCGGCGTTCTCGCCATCGAATGCCGCTACCCTCACGAGCCCTGCCGGAAGAAGGCCAGGGTCAACAAATTCCTCCGGGTTGGCGACGCCCTGCATGCCCTTTCCCGCATGGGCCAGGGCGATCAGGCCGTGTGTCTTACCGCCTCCGTAAGAAGTGTCGAGCCGGAAGATCGCGGCCACCTCTCCACCGGCACCGGACAGTCGGCGGCAGACGTTGGCGAGGAGGTCCTTCAGGCCGCGCGTAGGATAGGTGTTGGCGAAGAACCGCGCCGGGTCGGTGTAGTCCGCGTAGCTGGTGCCGCCCGCGTTGGCAAGCACCCGGGCAAGGTCGGCCGCGAACTCGGCTTCGGTCACCTTCCCCTGGAGAATGTCGGCTCGTGGTTTACAGAGATCGAAGATGGTCGGGAGGGTAAGGGGCGTCGTCACGATCTGCTGGCTTCACGGGTTGGAGGAGTGGAGTGAACGGTCTCGGGCATCCCGAAGGTACGGGCCTGGAGTTCTGGGGAACAAGCCATCAATCAACGATGCACCAAGCGCCTGCCGAGTGGTTCCGCCATCCGCATGAGTCGCTCGGAACGCGAGAGGCGGGAAAGCGCCCGGCTCACGGCGGCCCGGTCACCGAAGTGCAGGAGGCCCTCCGCCTGTATCGGCGTGGCCTCCGGCTGCGTACCCCATGATCCGCTCGGGTAGGCTCTTCATGGCTCCATCACTCCCGGTCAGCATTCCGTCCATCGACATTACAGCCCCCCTCTCGGGGACCCCCTAGACAACAAAGATAACCGACCGGACAGCGTACCGCCCTCGCCCGGGTGGCGCCACGACCCACGCGGGAAAGGGGGCCGCCATTCACCCCTCCTACAGCTTCCTGGAGACCCAGACCGCCCGTCCGACGACGCGGATCTCCTCGGCGAGGCGTTCGTAGCTGTCGTATTCGGGATTGAGGGACTTGAGCACGACCTTGGGCGGCTCGGAGTGGGGAACGTGCTCGATCCGCTTGGCGACGAGGCCCATGCCGTCCCAGATGACGAAGATGCCGGGTGGCACCGGCACCGTTCGGCTCACGTCGATGAGGATGCGGTCGCCGCCTGATAGCAGCGGCTCCATCGAGTCCCCGTCGACGGTAATCATTCGCAGGTCCTCCGGCCTGGCCCGGAACTCGTGGCGGATGAGCGGATCGGCG
>CAZTOF010000714.1:0-1802 GCA_964615515.1 uncultured Gemmatimonadaceae bacterium | reverse complement strand
CCCACCACTCGCTCCGCCCGGTGGAGCGCTTCCAGGCCGAGCTGGAACGCCTCGGCGTGGACCTCCCGGTCGTGTACGGCGTGTTCCTGTACCGTAGCGCCAATCCGCGCACGCTCCGCTACCTGGACCGCTATTTTCCGGTCCCGAGCCGCGAGATCACGGCGGAATTCGCGGCCGGGACGAGCGCCGACGAGATCTGTGCGCGGTCCGTCCGCCGTCTCAGGGCGGCCGGGGCGGAGAAGGTGTATGTGAGCAACCTTCCGAGCCGTGAAGCGGCGCGGCGGCTGGGGAGGGTGGGGGGAATATACTGATCGATATGAAAATCGTGAATCGATATTCTATGCCATATCACACCACCGTAGCCGAATCGCTCCGCGGCACTGCGGATCGGTCGGCGGCGGGGTCTCCCGCCCGGATGCTTCGCCGCTCAAATTCCGCATGGCCGCGAGCGGCCGCCCCGCGGGCCGAGACTCGCGGCGACGAGCGGTGCTTGTTCCATGGGAATGCCGGGGGGATTCCGTCCACGTACTGCAAGGAGGACCGGATGAGGAAGATCACCTTCACCGTACTGATGCTGGGGCCCACGGCATGCGACCCCGGCGAGGGTCCGTCCCGCGCCGGGCAGTCCGACCCGGCCGGAGTCCCGCAGGCCGAGATCGTCGACTCCGCGGGGGTCAGGATCGTCACGACCGCGCCCAACGAGGCCGCGTACGCGCGAGTCGCCGCCGAACCCGCGCTCCTGATCGGCGAGGTTGACGGATCCGACGCGTTCCTCTTCGAGAGGATCCTGTCGGTGAAGCGCTCCGTGGAGGGCAACGTCGTGGTTGCCGAGAACGGGTCCCAGGAAGTCCGTGTCTTCGACGCCGGCGGTGCCCACCTGCGCACGGTGGGGGGCAGGGGCGAAGGACCGGGCGAGTTCCAGTCGCTGCGCGGAGCCTGGCCGGTGGACGGCGGCGGCACCCTTGCCGTGCAGGATTGGCCCCGGCCGCACATGGCGCGGTTCGACGCGGAAGGCTCGTTTGCCGGAGCGGCCCAACTCGAGGGCTTTTCGTCGCCCTGGACGTTTTTCACCTCGCTGGGCCTCGTCGGCTCCGGATTCCTGTTGGGGTCGGTCTCCGACCTGGTGGTCGAAGAGCACGAGGAGCCGTTTCGGCCGCCGGTCTCGTTCGTCCTCTACGGACTTGACGGAGTTCTGGCCGACACGATCGCAACGCTTCCCGACCAGGCCGGGTCCGTTCTGGTCTCTCTGAACAGGACCGGGGCGACGAGGATGGGACTGCCGTCGCTGCCGATGACCGCCGGCCCCTCTGCGGCCGGATCGGCGGACGGGATCGCGATCACGGGGGGAGATGTCTACGAGGTGCGCTTTTTCGACCCTGCGGGATCGCTGACGCAGATCGCGCGCCTTTCGGAAGCACCTCCCGTCCGCACCGACGCGCACGTGGAAACCTACGTCAGGGAGACGCACAAGGAACTCCGCGAGCGTTTCGGCGACGAGCTCGACGAGTGGTATCCCGGCGAAGAAGAGGACCTCGCCCGGCACCGCGACCTCCCACTGCTCCCCGATCTCCCCGCCTACGTGCAGCTCCGTTTCGCCGACACCGGCGAACTCTGGGCGCGGCGCTACAGCCTGCCGGGTGCCGCGACACGGAGATGGGATGTCTTCGGCCGGGACGGCCACCACCTCGGCCGCGTCGTTGTCCCCGCGTCGTTATTGGTTACCGGGGTCAGCCTTGGCCAGCTCTTCGGCGTGTCCGTTGATGAGCTGGGTGTGGAGCGCGTCGAGTTCCGGGACCTTGAAC
>CAZTOF010000713.1:0-10004 GCA_964615515.1 uncultured Gemmatimonadaceae bacterium | reverse complement strand
GCGCTGGAGAGGTGGTACGAGAAGGTGTTAGCGGCCCGGGAGACGATTTGTCGGCCAATAATGCCCTGAAGTGGCGGACAAACTC
Source organism: uncultured Gemmatimonadaceae bacterium (assembly GCA_964615515.1). Taxonomy (GTDB): domain Bacteria; phylum Gemmatimonadota; class Gemmatimonadetes; order Longimicrobiales; family Gaopeijiaceae; genus Bin94. The sequence continues at coordinate 9,919 of CAZTOF010000713.1, read as the reverse complement.
TGTGCGAGACGCTGCCGCATCGTTGCCACCGGTCTCATGTGACCCTGCTGGCGGGTTGCTGCCTACCCCAGGCTCGCGCCGAGTGTACTCGTGACCCACTGGTTGAGGCTTTTCCCCTCGGCGGCGGCGGCGGCCGCGGCGCTCGCGTGCAGTTCCGGCGAGATACGCACATTGAATCTCCCCGAATACCGCCTTTTCGGCTCCACCCCGTCCTCTGCGCACATCTCGAGGAACACCTTGAGCGACACCGCTCCTTCTTCCCTCAAGCCGCGGACGTCACGGGCAAAAAAGTCCGCTCCGCCGCCGTTCAGGCCGACGAACTCACCCCGGAACATGTCTATTTCGGGGTCGAACTGAATAACGGCCGTGTAGCCGTCGATCACCATCGTGTTCTTCATGGTTCCACTCCGTTTCGCCTTAGCCAATCCCGGATGCTGGCCACCGCGCCGGCGGAGGCGTTCGGCGAAGGATGCGGGCGGTGGAACACCCTCCGGTCACCGAACAGTCGCACGCCGAGGCGGGAGCCCTCCCGCTCGCTGATCTCTGCTCCCAATGCGAGCAGCAACGCTTCGATTCTCCGCCACGGTATGTTGCCGCTGACCGGGTGGCGGAAGACCAGCTCGAGTGTTCTCCGATGTTTGCGGTTCACAGGTGATGATACCACACGATGGTACCATCGTCAAGGTGTCTAACCTCACAACATCAGACACCAAACCGCCGACGGTGACCTGAGCCCTTGTCCGCCACAATCGCCCTGTTGTGGCGGACAAGGCCACCCCCCTACCCCCTCTCCAGCACGCAGTGCCGGTACAACTCCAACGTCTCCCGCCAGTCCTCGGGATACCCCGCCACCACGTCACCCTCCCCATACTGCTCCGCAAGCCCCGCGAACGTCCCCGATCCCGCCACCCTGAACGGCGCCTCCGTCTCGAACACGGTGAGGTCGGGGAACCCCGTCGGGAACGACGCACCCATCGCCTTCTCCACCCCTTCGAGCCTCTCGCGGTCCTTGTCGCTCTCGAGCTGGTCGCGATCCTGCAGGTCCACCGAGAAGTGGTCGAAGGCGATGCGGAACGACGGCATCGCACCCGCCAGCCGGTTCAGGAACGGCATGATCGACTCGGGCGGCAGGTACATGGTGTTGCCCTCCCAGACCATCAGCGTGGGCGCGCCCAGATCGCAGCCCATTTCGGCGAGGCCGTCCGGAACGTCGACTTCCAGGTAGTTGCCCAGGACCGACGGTGCCTGTTCGATCCCGTGCCCAGCCAGCACCGTGCGCTTGAACTCCAGCACCGCCTTCTGGTCGACCTCGAAGAAGTCGACGCCGGGGCGGGCCAGGATGTGGGCGCGCATGTCGAAGCCGCCCCCGAGCAGGACGACCTGGCGAGCCCCGTCCTCGATCCCCCGCTCGATGAACCGGTTGAAATAGCGGGTGCGGAAGCGGACCATGGTGGTCGAAGGGGGGAAGGCCTTGTCCATCTGCCGGGCCGCCTCCCGCGCCCGCTCGTTCGAGAACCACTCCGCGTACGGGTCGTCAAAGAGCGGACGGGGTTTTTCCGGTTCCAGCGCCCGGATGGACGCGATGACGAAGGCGGTTGCGCCGATTTCGTTGATGTCGATCATGGGTCGGGAAGTCCTGGGGGGTGGAAGTGGGAGATTCGGTTGCGGCGACCACAAGTGGCCATCACGCGTGGTGCGGTTGCCGAACGGTAGCCTTCGCGGCCCGCCGAAGAAACCCTCCCGGTCCCCGCGCGGTTCCCTCACGCACCGCCGACCCCGGTTCCGGTCAACGCCGCGGCGACCTGCGCGCCACCACCACCCCCGCCAGGATCACCGCCGCCCCTATAAGTTGCTGCGGCGTAGGCATTTCCTCCAGCCACAGCCACGCCCCCGCGAGCGCGATCACCGGGACCAGGTTCTGGTACACGCTGGTGCGGCTCTGCCCGATGGCGCGCACCCCCCGGTACCAGAGCAGGTAGGCCAGGGCGATCGCGAAGACCCCGGCGTACACGACGCCGAGCCACGCCCCCGCCGAGACCGCCCCCCAGTCGGTGCGGAGCAGATCCGGGATTCCCATCAGCATGATGAAGGGCAGGCCCGCCCAGAGCGTCCACGCCGTCATCTCCAGCACGCCGCGCCGCTTGGTCATGCGCCGGCCGAAGACCGTGTAGACCGACCAGGACAGCGCCGCGCCCAGAACGAGCAGGTCGCCGATGCGGGCGCCCCCCGTTTCGTGCGACCCGCCGGTGACGAGGATCACCATCCCCGCCAGCGTGCCCAGGGTGCCGAACAGGATCGACAGGTTGAAGCGTTCCCAGCCGACGGCCGCCGAGATGAGGAGGACCCACACCGGTACCGTGGAGAGAAGCAGCGCCGCGTTGCCGGTGAGCGTGAGGTCGAGCCCGTAGATGAAACAGACCTGGAAGACGATGTGGCCGGCGGTCCCCAGCGCGATGACGGTCCGCCAGTCCTTGCGGGCGGGCATGAGGCGGCGTCCCTGGGCCTTGAGCAGGACCCAGACCGCGAGCGCGGCGCACGGGAAGCGGAGCGCGTTGAAGGCCAGCGGCTCCACTTCGCGCAGCACCGCCTTCACGACCGGGAAGTTCATGCCCCAGATGACAGCGGTCAGGATGAGGCCGAGGTCGACGGTGAGGTCGTGGCGCCGGCGGCGGGGACGGCCACGCCTGGCGCGGCGTGCGCTGGTCATGGCCGTGCGGCAGCCCGTGGACGGATTCCCCCCGGCATTCGGCCGGCGATGCATCCGGCCCGGACGCTTCGCCCCACGTTTCCGAACGGACGCGGGTCGCTCCGACAGCCGAGCCGGGTTCCGCCGCGCTTCTCCGGCGACGAAGGAAGGTCGCGGTGCGGACTTGCCCCGTTACCCCGCTGCGTACCTTTCCTCATGAGACGGCGTTCCCTTCCCCGGGGTCTTCCCCGGGCATCGCGTGAGTGATGTCACCCAATCGAAAGGTACGCCGTCTCTCCGTTTACACACCTCTTGGACCCAGCCCCTCTTGTTCCTATCTTCCAATGGCGCGCTTCGCACCGGACAACCGTCCCGAACCCCCTTTTTCCCAGAGAGCCACACCCGATGACGATCCGATCCTCCCTGCGCGCACTTTCCGCTTTCATGGTTTCCCTGCTGCTCGTTCCGACCCCGGTGGCCGCCCAGACCTCCGTGTCGGTTGGGGGCGGCCTGTCCTTGGCGAAGGTCGCGATTTCCGCCTCCGGGTTGACCCTCACGCCGTCCAACCGCGTGGGAATCACGGTCGGAGGCTCGATGACCATGCCGCTCTCCGGTTCCGTCGCTCTGCAGATCGGCGGAGCCTATGTCCAGAAGGGGACCGAGGTGACCGCGAGTTTCCTCGGCGAGAGTGCGAGCAGTACGCTCAAGCTGGGTTACCTGGAACTCACGGCTCTCGCGAAGCCGGCGTTCGCGCTCGGGGCGTCAACGGGCGAGGGGTCGTCCACGTTTCATCTGCTCGCGGGGCCCGCGCTGGGGATCAGAGTGGGGTGTTCGACTTCTTATGAGGAGGAGGGTGTGACGGAGACGGAAGACTGCGACTCGGACGACGTCACCGCAATGGATCTCGGTGTCCTGTTCGGGGGTGGCGTCCGGATGGGCAGCTTCCGGGTCGACGCCTCGTACACGCTTGGGATCATGGACATCGACGCCGGGGACTCGACGGAGGATGACGGGGAGCCGAGCAGCATCAAGAATCGGTCTATCTCCATCCAAGTGGGGTACGTGATCCCGCTGGGCCCGGGAGGGGGAGACGAATGAAGGCGGCCAGAACCCTGCGAAACCACAACCACTTGCCGCCCCCGGCGCCTCGCCGCTCTCGGTGCTCGCGGGGCTTTGTCCACGGACTGCTAGCGGGGCTCTATCCACACTAGTTGTTAGTGCCAGCGCCGTTCGCTCGACTCCGCCATGTACAGTGTGTAGTCGCGCAACCGGCAGGCCGCGCCGTGGTCGATGTACGGGACGGACACGGTTCCGCATGCGGTACCGACGGCGAGGGTGGCGAGCCCGTGACGGCGCTGGAGCGGCGACTGCTTCACCGTGACCGTCTGTGCCTTGCGGAAGAGCAGGGCTTCCACGCCGTAGCCAAGGACTCCGGTGCGGCCGGCCAGCCCGTCCTTGTCGTACATGTATCCGCGCCGGCGCCAGCGCTGCCACGATATGGGTATGGCCAGGAGGACGCAGGCAATGCTCCAGGTACCTGCCGCGACGCCCAAATTGTGAAAGAACTGCGTCCAGAGCTCCGAATGCTCCGCCATTCCCATCTCCGCCCCGGATTCGAGGATTCGTTGCTCGGCGATGTGCATCCATAGGGACAGGACAATGAAGAGCACCCCCACGCCCGCCGGCATGGTCACAAGGCACAGACGCAGGGCGCGTGCCCTCAGGTAGTACCGGGAGACGCGGGTGAACGTCCCGGCTTCGGGCAGCAGCGAGAGGCTCCGGCCTTCCCGCCGGAAGACGTGTGCCCTCAGTTTCTCCACCACTTCACCGTCCGCGAAGGGGATATCCAGTCCCTCCGCGTCCGGTCCGGAGTCGTCTTCATCCGCGTCCAGCGGCATCCCGATGGTCGGACACGACAGCCGGTATCGTCGCAACCAGCGGTACACGAGGCCCTGGTCCAGCCTGAGCTGTTGCATCTTGCGGATCCGCACGGCGACCTGCCGGCGGGTGAACAGGCCCGCGCGCGAGCAAAACGCCGATCCCTCGCGCCACACCGTGAAGCCGTGGTACTTGACGCCCTTGTGGACGATTCCCGCGGCCGACCCGAGGATCAGGAGCCCGAGCCCCAGGACGGCGGCGGTCACAAGGGTGCCGACCCCATAGCCCCCCAGCGTGGTCTTCGCCGTGTCGAAGAACCCGAACATCGCCATCACCCAGTCGTCGAAGCGGACTCCATAGGCGACGGGCAGGAACGCGAGCAGAAGTACGGGAGGGTTGGCGAGCCCCAACCGCACCAGATCCGCAGCGGAGAGCTTCTGGAGGATCCCGGCCTCGGGTTCCTCGCGTTCGGGATGCGCGGCAGGCTCGTCCGCCGCGACGGGTCCCCGATGCGCCTCGACCCTCCTGAGCAGCTGGTCGGCCGTCGCGGGGTCGACCGAAGGCAGGTGGCCTTCGGCCGCCCGAGTGCCGGGCGTGTCGATGACCACCGTCACCAGTCCCACCACCCGTTCCACCAGCCTGCGGGTGACGTTGATCCCCTGGATGCGGTCGAAGGGGATGTCGAGCGCCGTCCGGTTCACCACGCCTTCCCGGATCAGGATCCGGTCCTCCGCGATGCGATAGCGGAAGGACCACCACAGCAGTACCGACCCGGCGACAAGCGCGGACATGCCGATGGCGATGCCCGCCACCAGGTACGTCCGGTAGCGCAGCAGGACGGCCGCGATGCCGAAGGTGGTTGCCACCCGGCCCCACCCGTCGGCGGCGCCCTTGGCCGTGGTCCAGACGAAGTGGATGATCGCGAACGGCGAAGTTCGCCTCCAGCGGTCCGTGGACATGTGCATCGGGGGGCCGGGTGTCAGTGCCATCGCCGCCTGCTGGTCTCCACCGTGAACAGTATGTGGTCGCGCAACCGGCAGGCCACGCCATGGTCGACATAGGGAACGGACACGGTGTCGCTGGCAAGCGCGATCTCCAGGGTCGCGAGGCCGCTGCGGCGCTCGAGCGGAGACCGCCTCACCGTCACGCTCTGCGCCTTGCGGAAGAGGAACGCATCGACCCTGCGGCCCACGAGTCCGCTGCGGATTGCCAGGCCGTCCTGGTCCTGCAGGTATCCCTGGCGGCGCCAGCGCTGGAGGGCGACAAAGCCGCCGACCAGGAGCCACGCGAGGCACCAGACTCCGGAGAATTCCGCCCACACCCGCGTGGGCCCGGTTATGGAAAGAAGCAGAAGGGCGCCGCCCAGCGCCGGCGCGCCGCCGATCCGCATCAGGAGCGCCTGGATGTAGACGGGGGAGACCCGGGTGAACGGCCCGGTCTTGGGCAGGAGCCTGAGCCCCGCGCCCTCGCGGCCGAAGACCCTAGAGCGCAGTGCGTCCGCCAGTGGGGCTCCCAGCAGCGGGACTTCGAGTACGTCGGGAACATCATGATGCGGTGATGTGTCGGCATCAGCGGCGGGCTGGACGCGCAGCCGGTAGCGGCGCAGGCACCGCATGACCACGTCCTGGTACAGCGTGAGCTGCTGAATCCTGGCGGTCTCGACGACGACTTCCCGCTGGGTGAGGAGGCCGCCGCGCGAGCGGTAGGCGGTCCCCTCGCGCCAGAGCGTGAAGCCGTGGTGGCGGAGCAGCGCCGTGCCGATCCCGACTGCGAGCACAGCGGCCAGGGCGGCCAGGACGAGGCCGCCGGCAAAGGTGGCGTCTCCGAGGGTTTCGGAGCCGGCGATCGTGGCCTCGGCGGTCTCGAGCGCGGGGCGGACGAAGTCCTCGGAGAACCCGAAGGTCTCGGCGAACCGGTAGGGCAGCTCGCGGGGCCGCCTCCACGCCGCCCCGATCAGCATCAGGGCCAGCAGGACGTTGTCGCGCCCGATGCCGATGCGGACCATGTCGCCCGCGCCGAGCTTGAGCAGCGGTTCGCCGGAGGCTGGGTCGCCCTCGGCCGTCCCACCCTCTTCTTCCGGCCGCACGGTCGCCCCGGGGGGAGCCCCGCGGGTTCGCTCCACGGTACCGATCCTCGCGCGCAGCTCGTCGGCGAGGGCTGCACGGACGGACGGCAACTCGCCTTCGGTCGTCTCCGACCCCGCCGTGTCCAGCCTTACCGTGACCAGCCCGAGCAGGCGGTCGACGGGAGAGCGCCGCACGTTGATCCCCTGGATGCGGTCGAAGGGCAGGTCGAGGGCGGTCTTCCGGAACACGCCCTCGCGGATGAGGATGCGGTCTTCGGTGACCCGGAAGCGGAAGAACCAGTACTTGAGCGTCGCTCCCGCAATGACGGCCGTGATCGCGGCCGGGATCAGCAGGGGCGCGTGGGGAGCCCCCTTGACCAGAACCGCGATCGCCCCGAAGGTCGCGACCAGCTGGACATAGCCCCGGACGGCGCTGCGCAGCGTCTTGCCCACGAAGAAGACCACCGCGAACGGTGAGGTTCGCCGCCAGGCGCCGGGGTCGGGGGGATTCGGCATGGTTCTCATTACAGTGTGACCAAGCTGGACGAAGCGACCAGCGCGGATGCGTCGCCGCTCGAATGCCGGGGGGATTTTGTCCACGGGTTGCTACGGGCGTGCACGGAGGGTCAGTGCCAGCGGCGGCGGCTCGACTCGGCCCGGTAGAGCATGTGGTCCCGCAGCCGGCAGGCCGTGCCGTGGTCCATGTAGGGGACCGCAACCTGCCCGCACGCGAGCTGAACCTGCAGCGTCGCGAGCCCCTTTCGGCGCTGAATCGGCGATTGGCGGACCGCCACGCTCTGCGCCTTGCGGAAGAGGAACGCGTCGACCTTGCGGCCGAAGAACCCGCTGCGGCTCGCCAGGCCGTCGTCGTCGTGGAGGTAGGCCTGGTGACGCCAGCGCTGCCAGGCGACGAGGGCGGCGGGCGGGATCAGAACGAGCCACCACAGGAACATGCCCAGGGCCGCGGCCCCCGCCGCACCGCCGCCGAGCAACGGGGCCAGGAAGCTCTTCCCGAGCAGCGCTCCTGCCGAGTCGGCGAGATAGGTACCCGCGTGCGCCGCAAGCAGCGGCGCGAGGAGGGGTGCCGAGACGAGTGCGGCCGTGATGCTGATGCGCAGAGCGAGCGCCCGGATGTAGTGCGGCGAGACCCGCACGAAGCCTCGGCTGCGGGGCAGCAGCGTCAGAGAGCCGCCTTCGCTGCCGAACACCCTCGACCGCAGCTCTTCGGCCTTCCGATCCCGGAGGAACGGCACTTCGAGGACCTCGGCCATGCCCATGCCGGCTCCCTCGACTCCCTGGCCCGGGAGCAGCGCGGCCGGCAGCGCCCGCAACCGGAACCCGCGGAAGAGGCGCAAGAGCAGGTTCTGGGACAGCGTGAGCTGCTGAATCTTGGCTGTCTCGACCACGACCTCCCTCTGCGTGAGCAACCCCGCGCGCGACCGGAACGCGGTGCGCTCGCGCCATAGCGTGAAGTCATGGTGGCGCAGGAAGGCCCCGCCGATCGCGACGCCCAGCACGAGGGTCAGCCCGGCGAGCACGAATCCGACCACCAGGAGCGTCCGGACGATCTCGTCGGCGGCCTGGAAGGCGGCCTCGGCGGATTCCATCGCCGACTCGACCGCGTCTTCGCCGATCTGGAGGACTTCGCCGAGCAATCCGAGAAACGCCGCCGCGAGCACGATGTTGCGGTTGGCCAGACCGATGCGGATGATGTCGCCGGCGGTGAGCTGGAGGACGACCTCCCCACGGGCTCCCACCCGCCCTGCTCCGGCGGGAGCGACAACTCCGGCAGGATGCTCGTCCCCGGCCGCGTCGGCACTCCGCCCAGGGCGTCCGGCTCCCACCCTGGCGCGCAGCCAGTCCGCCAGATCGGTATGCACGGACGGCAGCTGGCCTTCCGCGGTGACCGATCCCGCAGTGTCCAGACTGACGGTCACCAGGCCCAGGATCCGGTCTACCGGCGAGCGCTCGACGTTGATCCCCTGGACCCGGTCGAAGGGCAGGTCGAGCGCGGTCTTCCGGAACACGCCCTGCCGGATCAGGATCCGGTCCTCTTCGAGCCTGAACCGGAAGAACCAGTACTGGAGAACCCCTCCCGCGATGATGGCCGCGATTCCGAACGGGATCACCAGGATGATGGCGGGATTCCGGTCGATCAGGACCCAGAGAGCGCCGAAGGTGGCGATCAGCTGAATGAGGCTGCGCGCGAAGTTCCTGACGGTCCTCCCGACAAAGAAGACGATCGCGAACGGGGAGGGCCGCCGCCACACTCCGGGATCCGACCGGTTCAGCAACCTTCGTCCGCCGGTTCGCCCGATTCGGTCTCGGCCTCGGCCTCGATCCTTGCCGACACGTAGACACGTAGCTCCTCGGCCGTATCCGCACCCAGCCCGCGGATCTTGTGGCCTCCCGCGCCAGCCGGAAACACGGACAGATTGGCCAGGCCGAACCGGCGGTCCAGGGGGCCGCTGTCGGTCTTCGTGTGCTGGACCCGGTTGAAGGGGACGGCCTTCACCGAGCGCCAGAGCACGCCGGACCTGTGCAGGATGTCCTTTTCGCGCACCACGTAGCCGCGGCGGGGCACCGCGATCATCGGCCAGATCAGCGCCCAGGCGGAGAGCAACGCGACCACGGTCCACATGGCCGGCAGCACCCCGGCGAGCGCCCGGATCACGGGTCCCGCGTCGGCCGATGTCGCAAGAAAGTGGATCGCGGCGGCGGCTGCGGCCAGCACGGCAACGCGCAGCAGCGCGCCGGTCTGGAGGCGGCGGACGAAGCGGGGGTGGAGGGTCTGCCAGTCCAGGTCTTCGGCGCTGGGAAGGGCGTCGGGTGGGACTTCGGGGTTGACGAACATGGGCAGGGCGGTGGTGAAATGGCGGTGGTGGCGCTGCGTCGCCGCTATTCTAGCGCTCCGTGGATAAACCCGCACCGGCCGAGCCCAGCCGGGGTGGCGCGCCGACCACGTCCCGGAACCGAATGGAGCACTTCGGAGCCCGCCGTGCCCACTCCGGTTTGCGTATTTCGGGACTTCGAGAGCCTATGGCGGCCGGTGAGGTTGACACCGGCGGGGCGGAGGTCTCCAACGTGAATGCAACCGAGTGTCGCCCAACATGTCTCGGAGTGCTTGACAGGCCCCGGCCGTTCCGACCGGAGAGCCGGGGACTCGCCGACAGCGCATTGTGAATGCGGAAGGGGAGAGGGTCAGGGGAGACGTGGCTGGGGACGGCGACTTCGCCAACGATCAGGAGTTGGTCCATTCAAGCAAGGGGGGGAACGATGAGAGGCTCTTC
>CAZTOF010000712.1:0-3826 GCA_964615515.1 uncultured Gemmatimonadaceae bacterium | reverse complement strand
CCTCGTTCCGCCCCGCGTTCCGCGAGCGATTCCAACGGACCGCGATCACCATCCGTGAACGGTTCAGGACCTCGGACTCGCGGAGTTCTCGGGCTCGCGAGTCGCGGGCGATTCAAGGGGTGACGGTGAACGCGGTTGTCGCTGTAGCGGGAACTGTTCCCTCCGCACCGGTAACCACCGCCTCAAGCGTAAAGGTGCCCGAGCCCCACTCGGGTTGGTGCTGCAGCCCCGCGCCGTGAAAAAACCCCAGCCCGGGAGGATGCCAGAGATGCCGTTCTCCGTTCGGGTACGTAAGCCAAATGCTCACATCTGTGCCGCGTGCTTCCAGAAGCATCGAAATCCACCCGCCCGACTCGATTGTCGTGACGCCGACATGGTTACCGGCGTGATCAGCGTCCTCGTGGAGAGCGGTGAACCGGTGGATCCATGGGACGGTTCCGGGCGAGGGGGTTCCAGGCGACAAGGTGACGGTGATGAAGGTTGTTGCCGTAGTGGGAGGTGCCCCCTCCGCACCAGCAACCACAGCCTCAAGCATGAAGGCGCCGGTTCCCCACTCGGGTTGGTGGATAAAATCCCTGGAGTACCGATCCAGCGCACCTGGAGGATCCCAAAGTACCCGTTCTCCGTTCGGATGCGTGAGCCAAATGCTCACTTCCGTGCCGTGCCCGAGGAGCGTGATCCGCGAGGAACCACCCGGCTCGACAACTCTGGGTTCAGCGGTGAACAACTGAATCGACGTAATGGGGGCGGGAGGCGTTCTTGACGCCGGCGCGCCGGAGGACCAAAGGGCCTCCCCACTCGTGGCACGGACCACGAGATTGCAGTCACGCTGGATGGCGAAGCTCGCCCCCGAGTTGCCGTGCGTTCCGGATGCCCATACGGCAGCGCCGAGACTGTCGAAAACAACTAGGTTGCCGTCGTCCTGCATGACTACCGACCCCGCCGAACTCCTCGCGGTCTTGGTCGACCAGTATGCGGTTCCGTCGGCGAATGAGGCGACAAGGTTGCCGTCCCCCTGGTACTTGACCGAGCATGCCGCTCCCGCCCCGTTCGCGCGCAAGAACTGCCCCGGACTGAGCGATGACCCACTGCTGAGGCGGTTCCTGTGGCGGCGGTACCCGGCGACGATCGGAACCGATTCTCTCAGCGCGCTGGCGGCATCCGCGTCACACGGGGGATTGTCCGGGTTGCGCCACGTACATTGGGTGCTAGTGCCGACTGGGACGCCACTCGGGAACCCGCTGTACACCCTGTTTGGGTCCGAGTAGAACGGCATCTCGCCACAGGGGTGGATACGAAGAAGAACGTCACCGCAGTGATCTTGATACGCCATGATCGTCTGGAATCGTCCTTCCAGGCTGACGTAGCCCCTCGCCGACGGCCACTCGACGTGGCCGTCGGCGTACCAGTCGTGACTCAATCCCAAGTTGTGGCCGAGCTCATGAGCAAAAGTCGTACCAAGCATGGCCGTAGCATGGATTTCGCTAATCCAGCAATCAGGGTCGACACCTTGGCACGCTACACCTGCTGTGCCCAACTCGGCTGCGATGAGCGTCACCACGTCGGCGGCGCGTTTGTCACGCGCTGCGAAAAACTGTTCCAAGCGATATCCGCCACCCTCCAACGGCTCAACCGGCAGCATCCCGGCCAATCTGGCACCGCCAGTACCGGCCTCTCGCAGCGCAGCATCCGCGATCCCAATCATCACAAGAACCTTTGCCTTCAGTTCATCGATGCCCCCCACTTGAGCGGAGATCGTCGCCGGTGTGAACGCTACCAGTACGTCGACAACACTCTGGCTTGCGGGCGATAAGTCAACCGCACTCCGGGTCGCGGAACGACGGTACGACGACGATGGAGAGTCGGAGAATCTCGTAGCTGGCACGCGCCACATAACGTCGTCGGCCGCGGGTCCAAGTTCGCTCGAGTCGGTCTGCTGGACGACGTAGCCGCCTGCTCCGTCGCCCGCCAGCGAGAATGTCCCAAACGGGGACGCCACGAATCCCGCGACGGCCTCGCCGGCCTTGGCGAAAACGGCCATGTTCGACGGCCAGCCCTCCAACCGGCCGGTCCACGTTGCTCCGGTGGCTGAGCGAGTAGCACTGCTCAAGACGGCAGTGGTAGATACGTCCGGGAAGAAACTCATGCGCAACTGCTGGTTGATCCGACCTCGATTCTCCAGAGCATCAAGGTGGACCTCAACCGAGCGTTGCCGAACGACATGGCCCGCCAGCGCCCGAGGCGGACGCTGGGAAGCCGACAACTCCACGAACGGCAGCGCGGCGTGTGGCTGAGACTGAGCGAGAATGGCTGTGTCGGCGGCCAAGAGCGCAGCCAGGATGAGCACCATGAGTGGCGGGCATCGGATAGACATGGGGCCATCGTACTACGGGGCGCTCAGGCGGCCGGCAGGCGGCCGTTCGGCGCGGCTTGTGTCAGAATTTCCTGGCGAACCATGAGCGAAGGCGGGCTGGCGAAGGCGGCGCTCGTCTAGGAAGTGGCCCCTCGCCGCCGACCTCCCGAGGAAGCACGCCGAGGTGATCGTCGAGACCGTGTTCGGCAGCATCGCCGGGGCGCTGCGTCGGGAAGAGAAGGTCTCCGCGGTTTCGGCAGCTTCCGCCTCCGGCGCCGTGAACCACACACGGGCCGCGACCCGAGGACCGGCGACCGGGCGGACGTGCCGTCGAAGCGCGTCGCCTACTTCACGCCGGGCAAGGAACTGAAGGAGTTGATCAGCGGCATCGATGTCCGGTGACGGCCCCATCGCGGGCGGCAGGCCCGTGAACACTGCCGCCGCGGGTGCCGATCCCTTCCTGGAAGGACAACTTGGAGGGGAGCGACCCGCGACCCGGCGGGTGTGACGCAGGAACGCCCGTCGGGGCCGAAAACCGCAGGATTTTCGCGTGGTCGCTCCCGGCTTCTCCCCGACCCTGTTGTGTGTACCGGGGGCGGTTTTGTGGTGTGCGGTTCGGCCAGTGAAATCTGGAGCTTCTTCGCGGGGGCGGGTGTGATCCGGGGTGTGATCTCGTATGTCCCCCGTCTCATACATGTGCGCGAAAGTACGCTCCACCACCTCGCCCCGGCACCGTTGCAGGCGACGACCCCGACGCCCCCGCACACGCCGGCGGTTCGCATACAAGGCCTTCTGCGCAGCACGCTTCTCCGGCGGCGTCTCGCCCGTCTTCTTGTCCTGCCAGCAGCGACGGCCCCGCTCCGGCTCCGATACGTGACTCCGAACCCCTACCTCGCGGAGCCCCACCAACGTCTCGTCGCTGTGGTACCCCTTGTCGGCGACCATCTCTTCGACTCCCTGACCGTCCGGCTGCACCAGCTCCACCTGTTCGGCCGCCATGATCAGCGTCTGCGGCAGCGTTGCCGTGTCGCCATCCGATGCATCCTGCACCGTCACCGAGACGATGGCGCCCGTGTCCATGTCGACCCCGTGCTCGGCCTTGTGGGCCAGGTGCGTCCGACCGTCCTTCATCTTCGCGATCTTCGCGTCCGGGTCCTGCGGCGATTTCCAGTCCTTGTTCGACGTCTTCTTGTTCTTCCGGGACCGGTCGAACCGAGCCAGATCCGCTCGCGTCGGTGTCTCCACCCCCGACGCTTACGCCAACCGCCGAATGAACGCCTCGTGGGATTCTCCCGTGTCCCGACGCTCGATGCTCCGCATCGCCGCGTTCGCTTCCAGCGTCGTCGCATCGACCCCGACCGTCTTCCCCTCCACCAGCCCCGCTTCAGCCAGCCGCTCCAGAACCCACGTGAAGACCGCTTCGTGCGTCTCCACGTCGATCAACCGACGCGTCCGAGACAACGTCGAGTGATC
>CAZTOF010000711.1:0-2733 GCA_964615515.1 uncultured Gemmatimonadaceae bacterium | reverse complement strand
TCGTGAGGTCGCGCATGCCGAACCGGTTCAGGTGGTCGTGGCCGCACGCCCGCGCCAGGATCCTCATCAGTTCGACCGTGGCGTTCAGGTAGTTGGCGAGCTGCTGGGCGGAAGCGTGGACCTGCAGCCGGGCCCGGAGCTCCTCCTTCTGCGTGGCGATCCCGACGGGGCAGTTGTTGGTGTGGCAGGCTCGCATGCCCAGGCAGCCGATCGCCTGGATGGCGGAGTTCGCGATGGCCACGCCGTCGGCGCCGAGCGCCATCGCCTTGACGAAGTCGGATTCGGTGCGGAGCCCGCCCGTGATGATGAGGGTGACGTCACGACCCGCTCCGCGCGCATCCAGGTGACGGCGGGCGCGGGCCAGCGCGGGGATGGTCGGCACCGAGATGTTGTTCCTGAAGATCTCGGGGGCCGCGCCGGTGGCCCCGCCGCGCCCGTCCAGGATGATGTAGTCGGCGCCCGCGTCCAGCGCGAAGTCGATGTCTTCCTCGATGTGCTGGGCCGACATCTTGAAGCCGATGGGGATGCCGCCGGTCTCGGCGCGCACCTCGCCGGCGAAGGCGCGGAAGTCGGCTGCGGTGACCAGGTCCGGAAACCTCGCCGGGCTGATCGCGGGGGTTCCGGCCTCCAGGCCGCGCACCTGCGCGATCCTGCCCGTCACCTTGGTCCCGGGCAGGTGTCTGCCCGTGCCCGTCTTCGCCCCCTGTCCCCCCTTGAAGTGGAAGGCCTGAGACAGACGCGCCTTCTCCATGGACCACCCGAACCGCGCCGACGCCAGCTCGTAGAGGTAGCGCGAGTTGCTTTGCTGCTCCTCCGGCAGCATCCCCCCCTCGCCCGAGCAGATGCCGGTGCCGGCCATCTCGGCCCCCTTGGCGAGCGCCAGCTTGGCCTCTTCGCTCAGGGCACCGAAACTCATGTCGCTCACGAAGATGGGGATCTTGAGGCGCAGCGGCCGCTTCGCACGGGGACCGATGACGAGTTCCGTGCCCACGGGGTCGTCGTCTGCGAGCGGCCGGGTGGCCAACTGGCCAGTCAGAACCTGGATGTCGGCCCAGCGCGGGAGTTCCGTGAGGGGCACCCCCATTGCCGACACCACCCCGTGATGGCCGACCTTCTCGAGCCCGCTCCGTGCGAGTTCCTGGATGTAGTGATTGTACGGCTCCTCCGGAGTGCCATGGACGTCGGCGTAGAGGCCCAGGTACTCGTCGCGGTCGTAGGCCTGCGGGAACTTGTCGTGCCACGCCGCCACCTCGGCTTCGTCCACGAAGACCGCGTCCGCTTCCGGGTCGATCCACGCGCCGAACTTGTGCAGCGCCTCTTCCGGGTTGTAGGAACTGACGCCGGTGTCGTAGCGGTAGTCCCAGTTGTGAACGCCGCAGATGAGGTCGTCGCCGCGGATGTGGCCGTCGGAGAGGAGGGCGCCCCGGTGGAGGCAGCGGCCGAAGAGAACCGACACCTGGTCGTCGTAGCGGATCACGACGAGGTCCACGTTGGCCACCAGCGCGTAGGCGGGGCTGCGGTCTGCGAGTGTGCTCCAGGTAGCGACCTTTACGGCGGTTGCGGGTGTTGTTCCGGTGGTCATGGTCTGTGTTTCCGAGTGTGGGGACGGTGGGTTCCGGTATCGGATAGTAGTCCCGGAGGAAACGATCGTTCCAGGGTTCGGTGCGGGCGGAAGTGTCCCGCGAGTGCCTCGCCGGTCGAATGCAGAAAGGGTTTTGTCCACGTGCTGCCCGGCCCGCTACTCCTCTTCGCCCCCCATCAGCCCCGCCTCCAGGGCGAAGCGCACGATTTCCGGGCGTTTGTTCAGACCCAGCTTGTTCCTGGCGCGGGCCAGGTAGCCCTCCACGGTCCTGGGGCTGAGAAACACCTGCTTTCCCGTCTCGCTTGCCGTGAAGCCCCTCGCGTACAGCGTGACCACGGCGAGTTCCCGCGGCGAGAGCGCTCCGGGCCCGGGATTGCCGTTGGAAGCGCCCCTGGCCTTCAGCCGAGCCAGGAGGGAGGCGGTCGCCCTGTGAGGCAGGTAGGAATGGCCGCGGACCAGCGCCTCCAAGGCGCCCAGGATGTCCGTGTCAGAGGCCGACTTGCTGAGAAAGCCGGCCGCTCCGGCTTCCAGGGCCGGTTCCAGATACTCGTCCTCGTCGTGGGCGGTGAGGATCAGGACCTGCGTTGACAGACCCAGGGCGGCGATGGCCCGGGTCGCCCGGATTCCGTCCATTCCGGGCATTGCCAACTCCAGGATGACGATGTCCGGCTGCCGGGCCCGGACCATTTCCACCGCTTCCTCGCCCGAAGTCGCTTCGCCCACCACATCCACCCGGCTGCTTGATTCCAGCAATGCCCGCAGACCGGCACGCACCACCGTGTGGTCGTCGGCGAGGAGCACCTTGACCGTCCTTCGGCACCCCTCGCCGACGCCCACGCCGGACCCGTTCCGGGCACGCTGGCTCGAACAGCGGCTCACGTGCCGGCGGCGACCTCGAATGAGGCTCGGGGGTGCCCGGTCGGTGAGTGCGTGAGCAGGTGATCAGACATGCGCCATTTGCGTGCACAGGCGTGGATAGGTCAAGTCGATTGCGTCGTCTCGGTGATTTGCTTAAGGCTGACGTACCATAAACCCGCATTATTCATGAAACTCCGGGTCGGAGGGTAGGATGGGGGGCTGAGCGGCGTTTTGCAACCCGCCGGGCAGGTGCGAGACCGGAAATGGCCGGTCCGGGGGGCGGAAGAGCGGCA
>CAZTOF010000710.1:0-2281 GCA_964615515.1 uncultured Gemmatimonadaceae bacterium | reverse complement strand
ACTCCCGGCACCCACCGCCGCCCCACCCCGGTCCAGGCGGTTCCGCCCCGAGTTGCCCGCCGCGAGCACGAGGCTGCCCTCGCCCGGTGCCGCGGCCACGGCGGCCTCGACCACCCGCATGCGCCGGGCGGCTCCGTTGATGCGCACGTTGTAGCGCAGCTGGCGTGCCAGCGCGGGGTCGGGCTCCACCGCGACCACCCGGCCGGAGTCGCCCGCATGCGCCAGAACCCAGAAGGAATAGGCTCCCGCATTCGCGCCCACGTCCACGAAGGTGAAGCCGGGCGCCATCCACTGCCGGAGCAGTTGGCGTTCGGGGCGGTCCCAGGAGCGCGGGAGAAAGAGAATCCTGGCCTCGGAGACCGAGCGGTCGGGAAACAGCCGGAGCCGGTGGCCCCAGAGCCGTGTGTCGACCGGGCCCGCGAGACCGAGCCGCGCCAGCCTGCGGGCGAGGAGGGCGAAGCGGCTCCAGGGCCATCCCCCCGGCATGGACCGGGCCGCCGCGAGCCAGAACCACCCCCACCCGCCGGGGCGGCGGATCCCCCAGGGGCTGGTGTCGCTGAAGTGGTCTTCGTTCATGTGAAATGTTTCACAAGGAGGTGGGCGACGGGGTTCGCGCCCGTTCGGAGCAGGGTTATCGTAGCTGTCGCGATTCGTCCCCAACAGGAAACACCCGAAGATGAACCCCGCCCCGGCACCCACGGCCGGGTACATCACGCGCTTCTGGTCTCCGCTGGCCGCAACCTGGCTCATGATGTCGCTGGAGGGACCGCTGCTGGCCGCCCTCATCGCTCGTCTCCCGGATCCCAAGATCAACCTGGCCGCGTACGGAGTGGCCTTCTCGATCGCGATCCTGGTCGAGGCGCCGGTGATGATGCTCATGAGCGCGGCCACCGCCCTCGTCCGCGACCGCGACAGCTACCGGCGCCTGCGCCTGTTCACGCACGCGCTGAACGGCGTGGCCACGCTGCCGCTCTGCCTGCTGCTGATCCCCCCCGTCTTCGATGCGCTGGTCGGCGGGTTGCTGAAGCTGCCGCCGGAGGTCGCCGACCTGACCTGGGGCGCACTCTGGATCTTCCTGCCCTGGACCGCCGCGATCGGGTACCGGCGCTTCGTGCACGGGATCATGATCCAGGCGGGGGCCACCCGCAGGGTCGCGGCCGGAACGCTCTGCCGGCTGGGGGCGATGGCGGGGACGGCGATCGTGCTGTTCCTCTTCTTCGAGCTGCCCGGCGCGTGGGTCGGTCCGGCCAGCCTCGTCGCCGGGGTTCTGGTCGAGGCGGTCGCGGCCCGGTGGATGGGGGCGGAGGCGATTCGCCGGACACTGGCCGCCGCGGCGGGCGCGGGTGCCGGTGACTCCGGTGGGCTCGGCTACCGCGGCATCTTCACCTTCTACTATCCCCTCGCCCTCACCTCCGTGATCGGTCTGGCCACTCATCCCATGCTGACCTTCTTCATGGGACGTGCCCACGCCCCCCTGGATTCGCTCGCGGTGTTCCCCGTGATCGGGGCCCTGTCCTTCATGTTCCGGGCCATCGGAATCAGCTACCAGGAAGCGGCGATCGCGCTGCTGGGCAACGACCTGGAGCATCGCCGGGCCGTGGGCCGCTTCGCCGCGGGTCTTGCGTTGGCCTGTACTCTCGGCCAGGCCCTCTTCGCCTTCGACCCCTTCTTCGGCTACTGGTTCGAGACGGTGTCGGGGCTCGCCCCGGACCTGGCCGCCTACGCGGCGGTCCCGGTCCTGCTCCTCGTCCCCCTGCCGGCCCTCTCGGTCTGGTTGTCGTACCAGCGGGCCGCCAATGTGCTCAGACGCCGGACCAGGCCGGTCATCGTGGCGACGATCGTGGAAATGGCGGGCATCGCCGTGATCTTCGCGGTGGCGGGCTGGGGCCTGGACCTGGTGGGCGCGACCGCCGCCTGCATCGCCCTTCTGGGCGGGCGCCTCCTCTCGAACCTCTACCTGGAAGCCCGTGGCGAGAGTACGCGACGAAATCGAGGGCACCTCCGCGCGTGGACGGCGAGGGTGCCATAGCCGGAAGGGCCGCTCCCGGCGAGGTGGCTTGCGCCGCGCCGCGGGCGGGTCGTGGTGCAGGA
The DNA here is from genome assembly GCA_964615515.1 of uncultured Gemmatimonadaceae bacterium. Taxonomy (GTDB): domain Bacteria; phylum Gemmatimonadota; class Gemmatimonadetes; order Longimicrobiales; family Gaopeijiaceae; genus Bin94. The sequence goes on along the minus strand of CAZTOF010000710.1, from coordinate 190 downwards.
ACCCTGCACGCCGGCGACGTCACGGTGGAGATGGACGGGGGGAGGGGCCGGTGTGGTGAGGGGACCTTGTGTCATGTCACACATCACACGTCGGATAGAGGCGCTTGAGCTTGAAGAACGCGGCCTTGCCGTCACGGTCCAGCGCCATGCGCGTCCCTCCCTCGTGGACCAGGCGGTGGTGCCGCCGGCA
>CAZTOF010000709.1:0-3798 GCA_964615515.1 uncultured Gemmatimonadaceae bacterium | reverse complement strand
CGTCCCACGGACTCCACCCGCACTTCGTCCGCTGCTCCCCGTTGCGGACCGCGCGCTCGGCCCGCATGTCCACCAGCACCAGGTCGGCGTCGTATCCTTCCTCGATCCGGCCCTTGCCCACCATGTCCCAGATCCGGGCCGGACGGTCGCACATCCACGCGGCGAGGTCCTGGAGCGTGCAGCGCCCCCGGTTGACCTCGTTGAGCATGAGCGGGAGCACCACTTCGACGGCCGGCACGCCCGAGGGCGAGGCGGGGTAGGGGGCCGCCTTCTCGTCCAGGGTGTGCGGGGCGTGGTCGGTGGCGACGATCTGGATCGCGCCTTCGCGGAGGCCGCGCCAGAGGGCGTCGCGGTCCGCGGCCGTCTTGAGCGACGGGTTCATCTGGGCCAGGGTGCCGAGCCGGCCGTAGTCGGAGATGTCGAGGAAGAGGTGGTGCGGGCAGACCTCGGCCGTGACGAGGTCGCGGTCCTGCCGGGAGAGGATCCCGACCTCGTCGGCCGTGGAGACGTGCAGGACGTGGAAGCGATGGCGGTGGCGCACGGCCAGGTCGATCGCGCGCCGGGTGGCGACGGCAGCCGCCCGGTGGTCCCGGATGCGGGAGTGGTCGTGGACGGTGAGGGGGAGGGTGAGCGCGGCCCGGTTGGCGCGCACGGTGGCCTCGTCCTCGCAGTGGGCCGTGATCGGGAGGGTCGTTTCGGCGAAGATCGCCTCCAGCGTGTCCTGGTCGTCCACGAGCATGTTTCCCGTGCTCGACCCGATGATGATCTTGATGCCGGGGGTGCGGGTGGCGCGCCGCAGCTCGGCCAGGTTGTCGGTGGTGGCGCCGATGTAGAAGCCGTAGTTGACGACCGACCGCCGCGCGGCCAGCGCCAGCTTCGCCGCGAGCGCCTCGACGGTCACCGTCCGGGGCACCGTGTTCGGCATCTCCAGGAACGAGGTCACGCCGCCGGCCGCGCAGGCCCGGCTTCCGGTGCGCAGGTCCTCCTTGTGGGTGAGGCCGGGGTCGCGGAAGTGGACCTGGTCGTCGATCACGCCGGGCAGCAGATGGAGTCCGGCGTCGTCGACCACCTCGTCGGCGCGGGTGTGCGGCGCCGCGTCCACGGCGGCGATTCGCGCTCCGTCGAGCAATACGGAGGTCCGCGCGGTTTCTCCCGGCAGGACCACGGTGGCACCGCGGATCAGCGTCCGGTGCGGCATTTCCGGCGGTGTGGCACGGGTCGGGGCAGGCCCTGCCGAGCAGCCCGTGGACAAGACCTTCCCGGCATTCGACCGGCGACGCAACCGTGCCGGCCGCTCCGCCTCACCTGCTCGCGCTCAGGTGAAATAGGGGTTGTCCCCGCTCGCGTGGTCGGTCACGTCATGGATTGCCGTCACTTCCGGAACTGATTGCGAAACCATGCGTTCCACGCCCTGACGTAAAGTCATGCGTGACATGGCGCACCCTTGGCATCCGCCCGCCATCTCGATGAAGATCTCGGTCCCCTGCACGTCCACAAGATTGATCACTCCACCGTGCGCGGCGATCGCCGGGTTGATCTCCGTGTCGAGGACGTGGGTGACCCGCTCGGCCAGTTCGCCCGCGGGGCCGTTCCCCTCCATGGCCGACTTGAGCGCATCGGGGTCGGGGGTGATCTGGAAGCCGCTCTCCTGTATGGTCTCGACGAAGTCCACGGTGGCTCCGTTCAGCCGGTTCGCGCTCGCCTTGTCCACGAGCACGGTGAAGGACCCCGCGTCGACCTCGAGATCGGATTCGGCCCGCGTGTCGGCGTCCACGAGGGTGAGTTCGTAGTTGGGTGAGAAGGGACTTCCGTCCACGGCGATCCTCAGCGCCTGCAGCCCGTCCTCGTCCAAGTCCATGAACGACAAGACCATGTCGCGGGCCTTGTCCGAGAAGTTCAGCTTCATTTCATTCCTCGTGGGTTCGTTTGAACCGGAACGGGTTTGCGGTCCCGGATCGTTCTCCGCATTCACTCCATACCAATATGTGCCGACCAACGCCGGGGTGTCCACACGGCGCCCAGTGGAGCCCTCGCCCGTGGGCACCCGAAGCGGGACGATGAAGACCGTCATCATCACGGGCGGCAACCGGGGGGCCGGCCTGGCCGCGGCCCGCAACCTGGCGGGACGAGGGTACGACCTTATCCTGCTCTGCCGGGACGAGCAGGGCGGCCGGACGGCGCTCGAGTCCCTTCATTCGCCGCAGAGCGCCGGAAACCATCGTCTCATCCCCACCGACCTGGCGTCGTTCGATTCCGTGCGCGCAGCCGCCGGGCGGATCGCCGAAATGGACCTCTCCATCTCCGCGCTGGTCAACAACGCGGCGTGCCTGCCGAAGCGCCGCATCGAAAGCCTGGACGGATTCGAGTTGCAGCTCGCGGTCAACCACCTCGCCCACTTTCTCCTGACGAACCTCCTGCTTCCACGGCTGCGCGGCGCGGACGCACCGAGCCGGGTCATCACGGTATCGTCGGGCGCGCACGCGGGGCCCGCCTTCAACTTCAGCGACCCCAACTGGAGGCGGCGGCGATACCGCAGGCGCCGGGCCTATCAGCAGACCAAGCTCGCCAACGTGCTTTTTTCCCTGGCACTGGCGCGCCGCGTCGCGGGAACCGGGATCCAGGCCGTCGCGCTGCACCCGGGCGTGTACGACACGGGCCTGCTCCGCAGCTATGTCAGCGGCCTCCCGGGCGGTCGCGCCGTTAGGCGGTTCGTGGCTCGCGATGTGCACCGGGCCGGCCCCATCGTCGGTGAGCTGGCCGCGGGCAGAAGGGGTGAGGACCTCAACGGATCGTACTTCGACGTGGGAGTCCGGGCGGTGCCCGCGAAGGCTGCACGGAATCGTCCGGCCCAGGAGCGTCTGTGGCGGTGGAGTGCCGTGGCCACCGGGTTGGAGTCGGCAGCGGACGAAGCGGACCAGGTGGACGAAGTGTCGCAACCGGTGGACGCGTGGCGTGCGGACGAGGATGGGGACGACTGGTAGGGGTCCGTGACGGTTTCCCAAGGTGGATCCGGAGGGCGCCGGTACCCCTGAACTGCCACTTCGGTAGATTTCGGAGTGCCGGGGGAACCCGGACCGACTCACGACCTCCAACCGAATCGGGGACGCGAAGTGCCGGACCACATGGACAAGATCGTCTCGCTGTGCAAGCGGCGGGGATTCGTGTTTCAGTCGTCGGAGATATACGGCGGGGCCGCGTCGGTCTGGGACTACGGCCCGCTGGGCGTGGAACTCCGCAGGAACATCGCCGATGCCTGGTGGTCCACCATGGTGCACGCCCGCGACGACATCGAGGGGCTGGACGCCGGGATCCTCATGCACCCGCGCGTCTGGGAGGCGTCGGGGCACGTTTCCGGCTTCACGGACCCCCTGCTGGAGTGCAAGACCTGCAAGAAGCGCTGGCGGGCGGACCACCTGGACGAGGCCGGCTGCCCGCGCAAGCCGTCGGTGCACCCTGGAGGGCACGGAGACTGCGAGCTGGGGGAGCCCCGCCTCTTCAACCTCATGTTCAAGACCTTCATGGGCCCGGTCGAGGAGGACGCGGCGGTGGTCTACCTGCGGCCCGAGACCGCGCAGGGATCCTACGTCAACTTCCTCAACGTGCAGCAGACGACAAGGCAGCGCGTGCCCTTCGGCATCGCCCAGCTGGGCAAGGCGTTCCGCAACGAGATCACACCGGGGAACTTCATCTTCCGCACCCGCGAGTTCGAGCAGGCCGAGATGCAGTTCTTCGTCAAGCCCGGCTCCGACGACGATTGGTTCCAATACTGGCTTGACCGGCGCCTCGACTGGCATCACG
>CAZTOF010000708.1:0-3012 GCA_964615515.1 uncultured Gemmatimonadaceae bacterium | reverse complement strand
GGACGGGGGTGTGGCTGAGGCGGCGGGCTCGGGCGATGCGGGGGGAAGAGGAGAATGGCCAACGAAGCTTGGATTGAGAGGCAGACCCGGACCCCGGAGGCTCGGAGGCGGTACGAGGAGGAGCGGCTGATTCTGTGGACGACGGAGGCGATCTGCGAGGCCATGGAGGAGCGAGGCCTCAACCGCGCCGCGAGTTGCGGCTCGGTCAGCAGTTCCGCTGCCGGTACTAGACCTGTGAGGAGCAGCGCGACCGGCTTTTCGTTTGCGTCAGCCTGCTCTTTGACGCGAGTGTGGCCGCACAGGGACCAGCCGAACGCCGATTGGTCGACTTGAGTGCAACGTTTCTGGCCACCTATCGGATCAAGGAGCCCGCGTCCTTAAGGGCCGCCGAGATGCTGCGCGAGTTGCGGCTGGCAGTGAACGACCTGGGTCTGAAGGATAGGTTGCAGGTGAGAAGGGAGAGTGACTGAGTCGGATGGCAGCCGCGAACGGGTTGAGTCAACGTGCGGCGAGTGGCGCTGGAGACGGAGAGGTTGACAGCCTCGCTCCCCGAATCTCCCGGTCCCTGAAACGGCTCCTCGATGATCCGAGACGCCTCGGTACGGTCAGTCTCTGGCAGGCGCTGAGCGCCGAAGAGCGAGAAGCGTCTGCGCGGGCCTACCTGAAGGCGGAACATGCCGGTTTCAGGATCTTGGGCCGCGTCGTCGCGGAAGCGCGCAACTTCCGGCCGGCCACCGTCGCCAAGTGGCCCGAGGACAAGATTGCCGCAGCCATGCGCTTCACCCCGATTCGAGAGCCCGTGATTGCGTCGCGGCTGCTCCAATGCCACCACGTTCCCGGCCAGGTGCCGATGGTGACGGCCTTCCTGGATGCGCTCGGCGTCTCTCACGACGAGGGAGAGATCGGCTCGTTCGAGGAAGTGGACGCCGGCGATGACGTCCTGAGGCCGGCAGTCACCGATCTGGTGCAGGAGTTCGGGCCACGATGCGTCGCGGTCTACCTTCTGGCGCTGTGCCTCTTTCGGGCACCTGCGGGCGAGAAGGGACGAGCTTGCCTGCTGGAATTGCTGGAGTCCGAACTGGACGACTCCGGTCCCGAATCGGTGGGTTCTCCCTCGTCTGAGTCAGAGGATGCCAAGCAACAGGGCGAAGACACCCGAACCGACCAGGAGGATCCCACCCGCCAGGTCTCGTTTACTACCCTCGACCGCCTATTGATCTTCACCGCGGTCGATTCGGCTCAGGGGATCGAGGGGGCCCTTACCGCGGACGAGCTCGACGACGTGGTCGACGAGCTGGAGAAGACAGGTGTCTCTCCCAGGGCAAGGCTGCTCCTCGATGCCCACCGGCGGATGGCTCACTGCCTTCGGCAACTCCACCACCACACGCGAGCCCGCGGGCTCCTGATGGACCTGTTGAAGCAGGACCCCGATCCGAACATACACGCGATGGTGCATGCCGATCTTGGTCTTATGGTCGGGGGATTCGACGGGTTGGAAGACGTTGTCCTTCCTCTCCGTCGCGATGAACTCGAAGGGGTGGTGGACAGGCTCGTGAAAGGAGTCGAGCATTTCCACGGGTCGGTGGACACCAGGACCGGGTATTCGGCGCACGGCCACCACTGCCTGGGCGTGCTTGCGCTCGGGCGGGCCGTGACCGACCACGCTTTCGAGGATGCCGAGCATCATCTGCAGCGCGCGCGCGTCCACTTTTCGGAATCTCCCGACGACTATCCAAGCGGCCTCGTAGAGCACGCCAACCTGTACTTCGGGATTGCCAAGGCACTCCAACTCTCCTCCCACAAGCTCGCGCATGCCGCTGATGTGATAAGCGACTCGCTGGCTTCCGGGGCCCGAATGCCCACCTACCTCATCGAACAGACGATGGAGGCCTTCGGGTTGGCGGAGGAGAAACGGGACCTGAGGCAGGTCACGGAAGCGCTCCTCCACACGGGCGGAGAGCAGGCCCTGGACGAATTGGCCAACTGCGACGCGGCGCTCAATCATTGCTCCTCGGTGGCCGACAAGCTGGCGGCACGCGCCCACGTGGACGGGAGAGCTGCCGCCGACCGTGCGGCGGATCTTCGTACGGCGCTACACGGTTTCCGGAAGCATGGTGATTGGTCGGCGGCCGGCGACGCCCTGGATCGACTGGAGAGACTCGCTCGGGATGACGTGGGGGTACCCGAGTTTCTGGCGCTGCTCGAGAAGCAAAAGTACTACGACGGCGCCTGGGATCTCGAAGACGCCATTGTGGCCCGCGCCCGTTGCCACGAAGACCGCGGGGAGTTCCTGGAGGCGGCGACCGTCCTGCGGGAACTGTTCTATCGTCTCGCCTCCCCCGAAAGGGAAGCCGGGCTGAGCGACGCGGCGGGCGTGCTGAATCGGATTGGTGGCTACGGAATCGACCCGGACTACTACTCTGCCATGACCAGCAGGCACGACGCGCTTGCCGCTCGGGAAAGGGAAGCGGGCACACCGGTCGAGCCGGGGCTGGGCTCTCCTGCGAGAGTCCTGGTAGTCGGGGGAGGTGAAAAACAGGCGAGGGCCGAAGACGCGGTAGTTGGTAAGCTCAAGGAGTTGTACCCCCATATTAGGGTCCGCTTCATCCAGACAGGGTGGAGCGCCAACTGGAGCCGTTCCTTTTCGGAAATCGAACGCGAGATGAAGAAGCACGATGCCCTCGTGATCATTCGGTTCATGCGTACCCACCTGGGTCGTGAGATCCGCCGGGCCTGGGACGGACCCTGGCGCTCCTGCTGGGGCGGTGGTCCCGGCGCGATCGTGGAGGCCGTGGTGGACGTGGCGGAGGCTGTCGGGAGGACCCGCTAGTGTCATGTCACACATCACACGTCGGATAGAGGCGCCAGAGCTTGACGCGTGCGTCGTCCGTGGCGAACTGCTGGTCGGCCTTGGCTACAAGGCCGACCAGCAGTTCGCCACGGACGACGCACGCGTCAAGCTCTGGCGCCTCTATCCGACGTGTGATGTGTGACATGACACTAGCGGGTCCT
>CAZTOF010000707.1:0-1597 GCA_964615515.1 uncultured Gemmatimonadaceae bacterium | reverse complement strand
TCACCAGCGTGTGTATCATCCGATCGTGGCGTCGGCGGGGGAGACGGGCGACATCCTGGACCTGTGGCTGCGCGAGGGGCAGGTGCACACGGCGGACGGCGGGCTGGAGTTCGTGCTGGAGGTGCTGGAGCGGGCGGAGCGGCATCTGTGCGGGACGGCCGCCGTGCGCTTCGATGCGGGATATCCCGGCGAGCCGCTGATGGCGGCGCTGGAGGAGCGGGGCACGCACTATGTGGCCCGGGTGCGCAACAACGCCGTGCTGAAGCGCCTGGCGCTGCCGGCCATGAACGCTGCGGTCTGGGATGCGCTGAACAACGGAGTGCCCTCCGGCGCGCCCCGCACCTGGCTCTGCGAGTTCTCCTACCGGGCCGGGTCGTGGTCCCGTTCCCGCAGGGTCGTGCAGGTCGTCGTCGAGCGGCCGGGCGAACTCATCCCGCGCTGCTTCTGGCTGCTGACCTCGATGCCCTCCGGGGAGGTGTCCGGCGAGGATCTCCTGGCGCTGTACCGCAGGCCGAAACCGTGACCGTCGCCGTTCCCTTGTCCGTTCCCGTTACCCTCAGGGCCGCACCGGTCAGCTCCGTCATCTCCGCCACCGAGAATGTCGCGTCGTACAGCAGCCTGTCTCCGTCCGGGTCCTCGAAGATCGAGTCCAGGTCGATCAGCGCGCTGACGCCAACGAAGAGGTCCGCGATCGTGCCGACCACCCTCGGCGCCTCATTCGACTCTCCACAGGCCCACAAGGCCGTCACCATTGCCAGCGTGACAATTCTCATCATCATCTCTCCTTTGAGGTGGGGTTGCTCCGCCGAAACCGCTCGATGTCGTCCCAGTCGCCTCTGCGGTCGATGATCAAGCAGTCCCGGGCAACGCCATGCTGTGACGCGAGCAAAAGGGGCCAGGTCGAGAACTGCGGTCCAAATTCGACGCTCGGGATCGGTCAACTGCCGGTGGGACACGCATTCTCTCCGCCTGGTTCCGGTCGGGCGACCGGGATCACTCGAAACGTCGAAACATGTCATGCGCTCGGCTCCTGCGGGTTTCGGGATCCTGAGACTTTACCATGAAGAGCCAACCTGTTGTTTCGCAAACACTTCGGGATCCTGCCCCCTTGCAGGACTCGCGTTTGCCGACCGCATCCGGGACCGTGTTGACTGATATTGCCCAAACAAGGATGCCATGCGCATATGATCACAAACATTTCGGGCCGAACAGACGTCAAGACGATGCCGACAGGGTTGTTGCCGTGGGCCGGCAATGTCGGGATGCAAACCACCGGCAGCTCCCCCGTTTTGCAGGAACCAGTACCTCCCAACGGCGCCGGAGGCCCCATTCCAGGGCAGATGGTATCACACGTCCGCGAAGAGTGATACTACCAGGCGCAATCGAGACCGGAGTCCCGCAGTATCCAACGACCCGCCCGCATTCGCCACCGTGGCATGGTGGACTCCGAGCAGGCTCCGGAAGCTGTGGACCGGCAGGCCGTCGGGCGTGCGCTTCGTGCCCGCCTTGGCGCGGGCGGGCGATCCGGTTGATCAACCCCTTCCGATACCGGATAGGCGCTGCCGCTCAATTCCCACCCACCACCACCCGCCCCACC
>CAZTOF010000706.1:0-13636 GCA_964615515.1 uncultured Gemmatimonadaceae bacterium | reverse complement strand
GTGCGGGGGGTCGGCGAGGCCGCCGTGCAGTCGATCCTGGTCGCGCGCGAGGAGGGCGGCCCGTTCGACAACTTCTTCGGCTTCCTGGAACGGATCGACCCGCGGGCGCTGAACAAGCGGGCTTGCGAAGCCCTGATCACTGCCGGGGCGCTGGACTCCTTCGGCCATCGGGCCCAGCTCGTGGCCGGTCTCGACGCCGCCTACGGCGAGGTTGTGGCGCGGCTGCAGGAGACGGAACTGGGGCAGCAGTCGCTCTTCGGCGGAGGGGGAGGCCTGGAACGCCCGGTGCCGGCCCTGCCCACCGTACCCGAGTGGCGCGACCGCGAACGACTCGCCCGCGAGAAGGAAGCGCTGGGGTTCTTCATCTCCGGGCATCCGCTCGACCGCTACCGGGAGGTCGTGCGCGCCTTCGACGAGCTGTCCGCGGACACCCTGAAGGACCGCACGGGCGATACGGTCGAGATGGCGTGCGTGGTCACGGCGGTGGCGCGCCAGATCTCGCGGCGCGACGGCTCCGAATGGGCCAGGATCACCGTCGAGGGCTTCCACGGCACGGCCACGGTTCTCGCCTTCAAGGATGTCTGGCAGTCGCACAGGGAGACTCTGGAGACCGACGCGGTCGTGCTCCTGCGCGGCAAGGTCAGCGACCGGGAGCGCGACGAAGAGGACCCGCCGGTCTTCCTGGATTCGGCCGAACCGCTCGCCCGGGTCAGGGACAGCGGCCGGCTGGCGGTCCGGATCGCGCTCGATCGGAACGCGGACCTGCCCGACGACACCTTCTCCCGGGCCCGGGAGGTGATGGCGGCGCACACCGGGGGCTCGCCCATCGAGCTTGTGATCGGTGACGGCAACGGCACCAAACCGCCCCGCCTGCGCTCGCGTTCGCTTCGGGTGGCGCCGGACCGGGCGACGATTCGGGAGCTCGAGGCCGTATTCGGAAAGGGCCGGGTGGGGTTGGTGAAGGCGTGACGCAACGCCCGCGAACTGCAACGAGCCCTGGAGAAGGAGGGGGCAGTCAGGAAAACGGAGTCGGCATGAGAACCCTGCTGGTGTGCATGGCCGTCATTCCCGCACCCCTGCACCCGGAGGCGGTGGCCCGGGACCCGCAGCCTCCCGCACCCGCCGAATCCGCGGGCTGGTAGGCATCATCCACCACCAAAACGCGAATCACGCAACCGCTCGGCGCGCCTCCACAGTCCGGGTGCTCCGAGGTGCGCGGCCAGCTCCCCGAACCCCGCCGCCGCTCCCCTCCACTCCAGCTCGGCCACATCGTCGAAGAGCGCCGCGGTGTCCCGCAGGGTCGCGAGGTCGCGGAAGAGCATCGCCGCCGCCCGATTGGCGCCGAGCGACGCGGCCAGGCGCGCGGCGCCCCGCACCTGCACGTCCCAGCGCTCGGCGCGCCCGGGGATGTGTTCCAGATGGCGGTAGCGGGCCAGCACCGGGGCGGTCGACTTCGCGCCCCAGCCCGGAATGCCCGGGAACCCGTCCGCGCTGTCACCCACCAGGGCCAGGTAGTCGGGAATGCTCGCGGGCCGCACGCCGAACTTCGCCACCACCCCGTCCTCGTCTCGTACCTCGTCCCTGCGCCGATCCCACTGCACGATCCGGTCGCCCGCCACGCACTGCGACAGGTCCTTGTCCGGAGTGCAGATGTAGACGCACTCCACCCGGGGGTCACGGGCGGCCCGCGCCGCGCCGGAGGCCAGCCCGTCGTCGGCCTCCAGTTCCTCCATCGCCCAAACCCGGATGCCCATCGCCCCGAGCGCCTCTTCCAGCGGGTGGAACTGCGCCATCAGCACCGGGTCGATGCCGTCTCCCGTCTTGTAGCCGGGCCAGAGATCGTTGCGGAACGACTCGATGACGTGGTCGGTTGCCACCGCCATGTGGGTCGCGCCGCGTTCCAGCATGCCGAGAAGCGAGGCCAGCACGCCGCGCACGCCCCCCACGGGATGCCCGGCCGCGCCCAGGGCCGCGGGGGCGCCGAAGTGGTGGCGGAAAAGCTCGTACGTACCGTCGATGAGGTGGACGTTCACTTGGATTGAGCCCCCCACGCCGCGCCCGACCCTGACAGCCCGCGGAAAACCCTCACGGGCATTCGACCGCCGGCATCCGCGCCGGACCGCTTCGCTTCACCCGCCCGCTGTTCGGCTCAGCCGCGCGGGGGCCGCCGTTCGAGGATCGTGGCCAGGGTCTTGGCCTGTTCCTCGTCCAGGAGCTTCGCGACTTCCGTGTGGAGGGTTTCCATGGCGGGCGCAAGCTGCCGAATCAGGTTGCGCATCTCCCGCATACCCTGCATGCCGCTTCCAGCGCCGCGCCCCCCGCCGCCGCCACCCCGCGTGCGCGAACGCATGGAGTTCCCGATGTCCGTCCAGCGACCCAGAGCGTCCTTGTTTGCCTCGCGAAAGTCCGTGACCAGCCTGGTCACCGAGTCCGCCTGCGCTTCGGTCAGCGAGAGTTCCGCGGCGACCTCATCGAATCTCTGGTCCAACGCGGTCCACAAGCGCAGGCCCGGGTTGCTGAGGAACCCGCCTCCGCCTCCCGCCCCGCGCTGGGCCGAAGCGGAACCGGGAATGGCCAGGGCGATCGCAACGGCGGCGATGCCGAGCCGGACGGCGTATCCGTGGTGGCTGCCGAGTCTCATCGGGTGGATCTCCTGTGGGATGGCGGGTGACCGGCGGGCCGCGTCGTCCGCGGTGCCGTGACCCGCGAGTGATGTTCCGCAGACATATTGCGCACGCCGTCCGTTAGGCGTCCAGGGGACGCGGGAGCTCCGGCTTCTCAACGGGACGGACCAGCGCGGCACACTCCATTTCGTGCGGAATGGGATCGGATCGACCCGCGGATCGACCCTTGGCCTCTGGCGCGCGGCTCGCGGGGAACAGAATATGCAGACATGCATGCCGCCTGCCTGCTTCTGATCGTGGCGGTCCTCGTTCCACTCCGGGGCGCGGGCCAATCCGTTGCCGGCGTCGTCCTGGAACGGGGCGCGGGCACGCCGGTGCCTGCCGCCATGCTGCTTCTCTTCGACAGCGCCGGCGCCCGGGTGGACCGTACGCTCACCAACGCCGCCGGCCGGTTCGCCCTGCATGCGCACGCGCCAGGCATCCACCGTATCACCGTGGAGAGGATCGGCTATGCGGACTGGTCCACGGAACCTTTTCGACTGGAGGCTCCGGGACGGACCATGACGATCGAGGTCGCGTTCGAAGCGATCACACTCGAGGGACTCGATGTGTCCGGCGGGCGCCGTTGCGAAGCCAGGCACGAAAGGGGGGAGGCAACGGCCCGCGTCTGGGAAGAGGCGCGCAAAGCGCTGGCGGCAGAGGCCTACACGCGCGAGGAGGGGCTCTACCGCTACACGCTGCACCGCTACAGGCGCAAGCTCGACCGCAACGCCGACAACGTCCTGGACGAGCAGATCAAGGCGGCAAGACACATGCGGGGCGCGTTTGTTTCCCATCCCGTTGATCGGCTCTTGCACCGGGGGTTCGTCCAGCCGACGGATTCAACGAGCAGCTACTACCTGCCGGATGCCGCAACCCTCCTCTCGGAGGCTTTCCTCGATACGCATTGTTTTGGTTTGCGAGAGGGGGAGGGGGGCATGATCGGTCTGACCTTCCGGCCCATGCCCGATCGCAAGGTGTCCGAGATCAAGGGCGTGCTCTGGCTGAATACCGCGACTTCGGAGCTGGAGCGGCTGGAGTTCCTCTACCAGAACCTGTTCCCGGATCGCGAGGTCGGCGAACCGGGTGGGGAAGTATCCTTCACGCGGCTTCCCAACGGCGCGTGGGTCGTTCGCGAGTGGTCGGTGCGCGGGCCCAACCTCGAATTGCCGGTCGGCGGGCGGCTCCGGCGTGTCGGCTACACGGAGGAGGCCGGAGTGACCTGGGCGATCACCGACCCGCGTGGCAGGGCCGTCCTGCACGCGGAGTCGGCGAGCATCTCCGGCGTGGTCACCGACTCGACGGGCATTGGGGCGCCGCGGGAAACGGTCATCGTGCAGGTGCCCGGAACGGACCGGCAGGCGATCACGGAAGGAGACGGCTCGTTTCTTCTCGTCGGTCTGGAGGAAGGCCGGCATCCGTTGGCGGTCCAGCGCCCGCTCCATGCCAGCTGGGGCCTGGCCTCCCCCGCGCAAGCGGAGGCGGAGAGCAGGTCGGGCGAGATGACCCATGTGCGCCTGCGCGTGCCCTCGTTGGCGGACGTGCTGGCCGCTTCCTGCGGAGGGGTGCCGCGCCCGGGGGGGACCACCGCCTTGCTGGGTCGGATTACCGACCCGGGTGGCGCTCCGCTGGACCGCATGGTGGTGACGGCGAGTTGGCCGCAGGCCTCGGGCTACAGGGCTCCGGCGGTTGCGGCGCCGGCCGGACCCGAGGGCACGGAAGAGCTCGCCTGGAAGATCGGCCGCAACGGAGAATCGGTGACCGCCGCGATGACCACCGACTGGCGCGGCCTCTTTCTGCTCTGCGACGTGCCTGCGGGGTCGCGCCTGCGGGTCGCCGTGAGGGGACCCGCCGACATCGAGCAGGCGTTGACGGAGACCGTTCTGGTGGATGCACGAGCAGGTGCCGTCGTCAGGACACTGGTGGTTCGCGCCGCCGGGGATTGACGGGCAAGAGGCGATCTGGCGCCGCGCGGCAGGTGGGATCAGTTTGGCGGTTCGCACGTCCGTGCCCGCGCGGGGCGCGGATACGTCGTCATTCCTCGAGCGAGGAGCAGGTAGCATGGCCCGGTTCACGACGTACGCGGGGATCGTCATCGCGTTCGCGGGTTGCGGGGGGGATGCGCGGGACACGGCGGAGGAGCCGGGACCCCGGAAAGCCGGCGAGGACGCACCCGCCAGAGTGACCATCGTTCAGCCTGCCGACGGGGCCGAGGTGGACGCCGGACCGCTCCTCGTGGTCATGGAAGCCGAGGGCGTCGAGATCGTGGCCGCCGGGAACATGGACTCCGGCACCGGCCACCACCACCTGATCGTGGACGCGGATGTGGAATGGTCGTTGCCGATCCCGAACGACCCGGGGGTTCACTATCACATGGGGCAGGCACAGACGGAGTTCGCCCTCGAGGATCTCCCGCCGGGTCGTCACCGAATCATCGCAGTCGTGGCCGACGGGGTGCACATTCCCCTCGACCCACCGGTGAGCGACACCGTCACGGTCATCGTCCGGTAGCGGTTCGTGCGCGGGTTTAGGCGGATCCGGCTGGGGATCGGAGGCGGGTTGCTCCTGGCCGTCCCGTGGCTGCCGGGGTGCGGCGAACTGGACGACCGCGGGATCGCGGCCCGGAGCGGTGACTGGATCCTGACCGAGGAACGGCTCGCGGAGCTGCTGGTCCGGGCCCAGCCCTTCCCTCTCGATTCGGCGGCCGTGCACCAGCTGGCCCGCCACTGGACGGCGGCGGCGGCCCTGGTGTTGAGGTCGGCGGCGGGCGATTCGCTGCTGGGGTCCGAGGCTCTCGAGGCCGGGACCTGGCTCGATCGCAGGGAGGCGGTGCTTGCGGCCGACCGGGAGGTGCGGTTGGGGGCGGCTGCAGCAGTGGACGAGACATCGGCGGAGGCGGTCTTCCGTGAGGGGGCTCTCCGGCTTGTTGCCCACACCCTGCGCCGTGCAGGTCCGGAAACCCCCTCGAGCGAGCGTCTCCGACAGCAGCGCGCAGCGGAGCGGCTCCACTCGACGCTGGCCGAAGGCGGTTCGTGGGACGAGGTCGTCGCGGAGAGCGAAGACATGGAGACTCGGAGCATGGCGGGACTGCTCGGACTCTTTGCGCGGGGCGAACTCCCGCCTACGCTGGACCGGGTTGCATTCCGGCTGGAGCCCGGTCGCGTGTCGCCCGTTACCCAGAGCAACCAGGGCTTCCACATCCTGTACCGACCCCGGTATGAAGAGGTTCGATCGCTGTACATGGAACGGCTGCGGCAGCGCCGGCTCGCGGATGCGGATGCCGAGGCCAACGAGGAGGAACGGACGGCCCGCGGATTCTCGCCGGTTCCGGGGGCCGCCACCGTGCTGGGGCGGATGGCCCGGGACCCGGTCAAGTGGATGGAATCGGCGCAGCCCCTGGCCGAATGGGAAGGCGGCCGCCTCACGGCTTCGGTGGTGGCACGCTACCTGCTCTACTTCCCGCGGGAGTCACTGGCGGAACTCGCCGCGGCCGACGAGGAGGCGCGGGACGGGCTCATCAGCGACCTGGGGACCCGCGAATTGCGATTTGGAGACGCGGCCGGGCGCGAAGGTGTGCCGGCGCCGGCGCTGGAGGAAGCCCTCGCCGCCTCCCATGCCGACGAGATGGAGTACTGGAGCAGGGCACTGGAACTCGGAGCGGCGGCGGCGCCGTCACGGGCGGCGCTGGCCCGCTACATGGAGTCCCTCGTTTCGAGGCGGGAAGGCGGTCGGTCGCTGCCCCCGCTGCTTGAATCATGGCTGCTCGGCCGCGTCGACCACCGGGTTCGTGCGCGCGGCGTCCTCGCGGCGATCGTGATGGCCCGGGGAATGCCGGCGGAGACGGGTGGCGCGGGAGCACCTGGATCGTGACCGGGTGCATGGGCGCATGCCCCACGAATGACCGCTCACCGCGCCCGCACGGATTCGGCCTCGCCGCGCCGGCGGACTTGACCTCTCGCGCACGCCTTCTAGCTTTTCTGCCACACTCGACGTCATCCACCTGCCGACTGCAATGGTCCAACTGACGGAAGTCACCAAGTACTACGGTCCCAAGAAGGCCCTGGGCCCGGTTTCCTTCGAAATCGGCGAGGGCGATACGGTCGGATTCCTGGGGCTGAACGGCGTGGGCAAGACCACCCTGCTCAAGATCCTGGCCTGCGGCCTGCGCCCTTCGTCCGGGCGCGTGCTGATCGATGGCCTGGATGTGCTTCACGACCCGCACGAGGTGCGGAAGCGGGTGGGATACCTTCCCGAAACGCCACCGGTCTACCGGGACATGACGGTGGGCGACTACCTGGCCTTCGCGGGGCGCATCAAGGGAATGACCCCGGAAGCCGTGGCCAGGCGCATTCCCGAAGTGGAGGAGCGCGCCCGGGTCACCGAGGTGCACGATGTGCCGACCGGGCATCTCTCGGAAGGGTATCGCCAGCGGGTCGGCGTGGCGCAGGCGATCATCCACGAGCCGGAGCTGCTCATCCTGGACGAGCCCACACATGACCTGGACCCCGTGCAAATCATGGAGATGCGCGGGATGATCCGGTCGCTCAAGGACTCCCACACCATTCTGATCTCGAGCCACATCCTCCCCGAGATCAGCCAGACCTGCGACCGGCTCCTCATCCTCGACGACGGGGAGATCGTGGCTTCGGGGACCGAGGAAGAGCTGGGCGGGAGGCTGATGCGAACCTCCACGATGGCCGTGACCATCCGGATCGGAGACGGGGATCCTGGGAACGGGAGCGACGGTGCGGGAATCGCCGCCGCCCGGGCGGCGATCACGGAGGTCCGGGGCGTCACCGGGGTCCGGAGATCGGATCGCGCAGAGCGCCCGGTCACGGAATCGGGCTCGGTGACCTTCGAGGTGGAGGGCGAAACGGATCTGCGTGCCGAGGTCTGCCGGGCGCTGGTCGGGAACGGTCACGACGTGATCGCACTGGCCAGGGCGGAGCGCGAGCTGGAGCGGGTCTTCGTCGGGCTGGTGGGAGGGGAGCGCGGGTGACGATGGGCGCAACCGGCATCATATTCCGGCGCGAATTCCGGGCCTACACCAAGTCGCCGATGGGGTACATCGTTGCGGCGGTGGTGCTCCTGCTCGACGGGATCCTCTTCTACGGGATGGCGCTGGGTCCCCGCTGGGGCGAACGGCTGTCCGGCGAGGTGCTCCAGGGCTTCTTCTACAACGCCAGCGGCATGACGGCGATCGCGGCGGTGGCGCTTTCCATCCGTCTCATCGCCGAGGAACGCCAGACCGGCACCCTGCTGCTGCTGGACACGTCGCCGGTGCGGGACTGGGAGATCGTGCTCGGCAAGTTTCTTTCGGCGCTGGCCTTTCTCGGTGCCATCACCGTGGCGACGGTGTATATACCGCTGCTGATCCTGGTCAACGGCAAGATCGCGATGGGCCATATTCTGGTCGGGTACCTGGGCCTGATCTGCCTGGGTGGCGCGGTTCTCTCGATCGGGTTGTTCGCCACGTCCCTGACCCGTCACCAGCTGGTGGCGGCGGCGGTGGCGTCGGTCGTGACGGGAACCCTGTTCCTCTTCTCGGCCCTGGCCCAGGTCGTAGGACCGCCGCTGAGCCGGGTGTTCTCGGCCCTCACCATTCACGGATACCACTGGTCGGGTTTCGGTTCGGGAACCCTGCACCTCCGCGACCTCGCCTACTATGCGGCGCTTACCTACTTTTTCCTCTATGCGGCCACGAAGGTCATGGAGGCGAAGCGATGGGAGTGACGAGTTCCCGGCCCACCTGGCTGCTGGTCGTGGGGCTGGTCGCGGTGTTCGCGGGGTGGCGCGTCTTCGATTTCGTCGCGTTCGTGCGTTTCCCGCTGCTCATCCTCGGTGCCGGTTGCCTGCTGGTTGCGGCCGGCTGGCGCCTGCGGGCCTGGCGGCGGGCCGAAGGAGACGAGCGTGCGATCGGGGCCATCTTCGCCTTCGGCACCCTCGGGTGCCTGGTTGGGCTGGCCGGCTTCGTTCCCGCGACCGATGGTGGCGTGGAACTGCTGAACCTCGACTTCGACCGCATAACGGCGCAGCTGCGCTTCCAGCGTTTCTTCCTTATGGCCGCCGCGATTGTTCTGGCCTGTTCGCTGCTGCCGGTGCTCGGCGCCCAGTGGGCGGTCGGCAAGGGGGGCAGCGACGGTTCCCTTGCCGTCGATGCCCTGCGGGCCAGGGAGACGTCGGCGAACGCACTGAGTTTCGGGCTGGCGGGGGTCGCTCTGATACTGATCGGCTACGTGACGGCGACGCTGGACCGGACCGCCGACTTCAGCTACTTCAAGACGTCCCGTCCCGGCGACGCGGTCCGCGAGATCGTCCTCAATCTGGACGGGACGCTGAAGGCGGCGTTCTTCTTCCCCCCGGCGAATGCGGTCAAGGACGAAACCCTCGAGTATTTCCGGGAACTGGCCCGGGCCACGGACCGGGTCGCCATTGAGGATTACGACCGTTTCGCGGATCTGGATGCCGCCGCCGACTACGGTGCCCGCAGCGACGGGTCCATCTTCCTGCGCGCCGGAGAACGCACCGAAGAGATCAAGTTGCCGCTGGAACTGGACGATGCGCGGTCCGATCTGAGAGTCCTGGACGGCCGTGTTCAGCAGGCACTGCTCCTGCTTGTCCGGCAGGAGCGGTACGCCTACCTGACGACGGGTCACGGCGAGCTCAACGATCCGCTCGGGACCGATCCGGTGGATGATCCGTCGAACCGCTGGCTGAGAGACCTGCGGGCGGGCCGGGAGAGAACGAACATGCCGCCGGAAACGCTGCATTCTCTCCGGCGACTGTTGAAGAACGCCAACTACGAAGCCCGCGAGATCGGGCTGGCGCAGGGGTTGGGCGACAGAATCCCCGACGATGCCGCGATGGTCATGATTCTCGGGCCCCAGTCGCCGTTCCTGGACGAGGAACTGAATTCGATCCGTGAGTACATGGACCGGGGTGGCTCGTTGCTCATCGCCCTGGAGCCGGGCTCCGGCTTCCAGTTCGAAGAGCTCCAGGACGAGCTGGGGGTCGAGTACGACGAGGCGATGACCGTGGATGACGATCTCTTTCTTCCCGAGAGACTGACCCTGGCGGATCGCCGGAACATCATCACCAACCGGTTTTCGACGCACCCCGCGGTGACCACGGCCAATCGCCGCGGTGTCGGGGGGGGCGTGTTGCTGGTCGGACCGGGAAGGCTGACGCCGGTGGAGGGCGTGGAGGACGTGCGCACCACCCTGATCATCAACAGCTTGCCCAGCAGCTTCCAGGACCGGAACGGCGACTTCCGCTTCGACGAGGAGACCGAGGTGCGGGGAAGCCACGGCGTGGCGGCGGCCGTGGAGCGCGTGGCCGGTGAAGGCGAGGAGGATGAAGGCGGGCAACCGGGCATGCGCGCACTCGTCTACGGAGATGCGGAGATCTTCTCGGAGCGCGTACTGCTGGGCCTGAGAATAATGTGGGAGCTGGTCAGCGACGGGATCCGGTGGCTGGGCAGGGAAGAGGCTTTCGCGGGCGCGGTCGTTTCGGAGGAGGACGTGCCGATCCGCCACACGCAGGCCGAGGACGTGATCTGGTTCTACGCGATCATATTCGGAGGCCCGACGCTGGTTCTCGGCGCCGGTCTGTCGATTCTGTACGGCCGCCGCCGGCGTTCCGGCTCGGGGAGCTCGTCATGAGGGACCTGAAGCTACACGCCGCTCTCTTCGTCGTGGCGGTGGTCGCGGCGCTGCTGACCTGGAACCGGAACCCGGTGGGCGAGTCGGCCAGGAATCTGATTCTGGCGTGGCAGCATGACACCGCCGACTTCAGGTCGTTTCAGTACAGCAGTCCCAAGCTGGACGTCCGGATCGAGCGCCGCACCGACGAGTCGGGTCCGTTCTACTGGGGAATCCAGACCCGAAAGGACAGATCCCCCGAGCCGTTGGAGTTTCCGGTTGGCTGGTCGGGGGCGGAGACCGTTCCAAACCTGACGATTCTGCGGGTGCTGCGCGACCTCGGCGAACTGGACGCCGAACAACGGAACCGTTTCGGGCTTGCCGACTCCGAGGTGCGGCTCACCGTGGAATTCTCCGGCGGGAGCCGCCGCGAGCTGATTGTGGGCGATTCGGTCTTCGGGGGTGAGGACCGGTATGTCATGGAGGTTGCAACGGGAAGGGGATATGTGATCTCGCGGGAGATCATGAATCAGATCGAGCTGGGCGAAGGGGCGCTCCGGGAACGGATGATAAACAACTTCCGCTACAACGAAGTGGCCGAGGTACGTGTGGAGGCGGGGACCGGCGGGGAGCGGACGATGGTGCGCACGGAGTCGGATGAATGGATGGAGCCCGGGAGCGACGTTCCCGATGTCGCCTTCGGCAACTTCATGGAGCGCGTCGACGAAATGGCGATCGAGGGCTACGACAACCTGCCCCCGCCGGAGCGGCTACGGCGGTTGCTCCGAATGGAGTACCTGGACGACGACGGGGATGTCCTCGGGTTCCTGGAACTCTTCCGCGACGACCTGGCGGAACGCAACGCCTACTATCTGAAGAGCGAGAGCACGCGAATCGTCGCCCGTGCCCACAGTGTCATGGCGGAACGATTGGAGCAGGCGGTCGGAGACATCTTCCGGCGGTGAGGCCGCGGGCTATTCCCCGCCGCGCTGGTGGCCTATCTTCCAGCCCCCATGGCACGCCGGTTTGCGGAAACCGAGGACAACGCTCATGAAGACTACGACCAGTCACACGGCGCTCCGCGTCCTCCTCTTCGCCGCAGTTGGTTTTCCGAGGCGTGCTGCCCCGCTTGTCGCAAGCCCCTCTCGGCTCACGCCCGGATTCATCCTCGGGATGCTGGCCGTGCTCTCGGGGTGCGGCGGGGGCGACGGGAGCGCGGAGGGCGATGCCGGGGACACGGAGGAGAGCGCTTCCGGCGACGGAGTGAATGCCGTTCTCTACTACCCGGACAGGCTCGTGGAGACCGCGCCAGAGACCTTCCAGGCGCGCTTCGAGACCACCAGGGGCGAGTTCCTCGTCGAGGTGAACCGGGAGTGGGCGCCGAACGGTGCCGACCGCTTCTACAACCTGGTGAAGCACGGCTACTACGACGGCGTGTACTTCTACCGGGTGATGGCGGGGTTCATGGCCCAGTTCGGCATGCACGGAGAACCGCAGGTGCATGCGAGGTGGAAAACGGCCACCATCGCGGACGATTTCGTCGTGGCCTCCAACACGCGCGGGACGATCACCTACGCAAAGAGCGGCCCCGACAGCCGGACGACCCAGCTTTTCATCAATTTCAGCGACAATCCGGGCCTGGACGCCCAGGGCTTCGCCCCGTTCGGCCGGGTGATCGAGGGGATGGAGGTTGTCGACCAGCTCCACGCCGGGTACGGCAACATTGCCGATCTTGGGGGCGATGGTCCCGATGCGCGTTACATCGCCTACGAGGGCAACAAATACCTGGAAGAGAACTTCCCGGAGCTGGACCATATCGTTTCCGCGACGCTGGTGGAAGCTGCCGGGGGTTAGCCGGTGGACAACCCTCAGCAGCCCGCGGACAGAATCCCCCCGGCATTCGACCGGCGATGCATGCAGTCTGGACGCTTCGCCCCGCCTTTCGAAGACGTAAAGAGAACTTTACATTATGTCATGTGCGGTATACATCTGACGCCTCCAAGGCTGCGCTCTGCGTTGCTCCTCAGCCCAATAGCGCTGCTATCGGCCCCTCGTCGCGCCTTGCCGGCCCGGCGCCTCACCGCTCTCGGTACTCGGGCGGCTTTATCCACGGACTGTCAGCCCCGCGTTTCCGTGAAACTCCACCGTCCGGGACGGGAGTTTCAGCTCCGCGGGGTGGCCACCCCAACCGTCGTGGCCATGACCGTTATCCACGGCCTGGCAGGCACGAGGGCGATCTGAGCGATACGCCGGGAGCGGTCGAGGGCCTGGACAGCCTCCGCGAGGAACTGGTGCGGTGCCGGTGCTGCCCGCGGCTGGTCGCGTGGCGGGAGAAGGTGGCGCGGGAGAAGCGCGCCGCATACCGGGGTGACTGCTATTGGGGGAAGCCCGTGCCCGGTTTCGGCGATCCGGAGGCGTCGGTCCTGGTGGTGGGGCTGGCCCCGGCCGCGCACGGCGCCAACCGGACGGGACGGATGTTCACGGGCGACCGGGCGGGCGACTGGCTGTATCGGGCCATGCACCGGGCCGGGTTCGCCAACCAGCCTCTCAGCCGCGACCGCAGCGACGGACTCGTGCTGCGGGGCGCGTACGTGACGGCGGGAGTGCGGTGCGCCCCGCCGCGGAACCGGCCCACCACGACGGAGCGCGACCGGTGCGCGGTCTTCCTGCGCCGCGAGGTGGAGATCCTGTGGAACCGGCTGCACACGATCGTGGTGCTGGGCGGCTTCGCTCACGCCGTCGTGCTCAGGCTGCTGGCGCGGCGCGGCGTGGCGATTCCCAGGCCGCGACCCCGGTTCGGCCACGGGGCCGAGGTCGATCTGGGCAGGGTGGTGCTGTTGGGTTCCTATCATCCGAGCCAGCAGAACACGTTCACGGGGAAGCTGACGGAGGAGATGTTCGACGCCGTGTGGCGGCGGGCCGCGGAGCGCGCGAGGGAAGAGCGCGGGCACGACCGGGATGCCGGGAACGACCGAGGTGCCGCGGACAACCGGCGGGCCGCCGAGCGCGCACGGGCAAGGCGCGGGCAAGGCGCGGGTACCATTGGCGAGCGCTACGCGGTGGAGCGGCCAGGCGGTTTCGGCGAGGAGTCATGACAGGCGACGGCACACCCCGCCACCCCCGCCCCGCCAACACGTGCTTCGTCTGCGGTCCCGACAACCCCATCGGCCTGCACCTCGTCTTCCGCCTGGAGGACGGCGCCTGCGTCTCCGAATTCACGCCGGGACGAGACCATGTCGGCTACCCGGGCGTGGTCCACGGCGGCATGATCTACAGCGCCCTGGACGACGTCATGGCCAACTGGCTCCACCTGCGCGGCGCCCGCGCCTACAC
>CAZTOF010000705.1:0-3824 GCA_964615515.1 uncultured Gemmatimonadaceae bacterium | reverse complement strand
CTCCCCGGGTCGTGCCCCCACCACGGTGACAGCCGCACTTCGGCACCCGCCTCGTCCACCCGGTCGGCCTCGACGTTGGGGCGGAATGTCCCGTCGCCGTCGAAGGCGCGGAAGAGGGCGAAGTCGATCTGGTTCTCGACCGCGCTCTGCCTCTCGGCGTAGGCGCGCACCGCGTACCACGGGCGGGCGCCGTCGGGGGGGCGCCAGGCCAGGTCGGCCCCGGTGGTTCGGTAGTACTCCCCTTCGTCGCGCCCGAAGAGAAAGGCGTTCAGCGAGTTGCCGAAGTCGAGGTATCTTCCGGCGGGGTCGGTCGGCCGCAGCTCGTGAAAGGCTCCCAGCGACAGCCTGCGCACCGCGGTCGAGCGTTCCAGGCCGAGGCGCACCTTGGGCCTCAGATCGGCCAGGCCGAAGAACCCCGATGCATCCAGCGAAAACCTCCGTCCCGGCGCCCAATCCAGGCTGCCCCCGATAGCGGGCCCCTCGACCCGGTTGTAGCGGATCAGGTCGTGCCTCGCCCATCCCCAGTGGAAGCCCAGCGCGGCCTGCGCGACCGAGGGGGCCGGCAGGTCTTCGAGCTTGTCGATGAACTCCTCCAGATCGGCGTCGGACGGGAACCCGGGCGCGTCCTTCCAGATCGGGGGAGGGATGTGCGGGGTCTCGGCGACGAGGTGGCGCTCCTCGGGGGCGATCATCCAGGAGGAGTTGGCCAACCCCCGTTCGTCGGCCTCGAGGGCTTCGTAGGTCAGGTCCTCGTCGCCGGAGAGGAGCTCGGCGATGAATGCCATCGCCTCGGCCCGGGTCTCGAAGTGCACCTCCTTGAGCGGGGGTGCCGGAGGTGGCATCGCCCCGGCGCCTCGCTCCGGATCCGCCTCCTCGTCCTCGGCCAGGGTGACCGACTCGATATCGTAGGACACATCCATCGAGACGGGGAACCTGATGATGCCCGCGGCGACCTGGCCTTCGAGACGCATGCTGTACGGAAGCCAGGCCTTGAAGTCCCACAGCGAATAGTCCACCGAGGCCACGGAGAGATCGAATGTCCAGGGCTTGAAGAGCCCGGGCACGTACCTGAAGGTCCCGCGCTCCTCCTCTTCGCGGAGTTCGTCGATGTCCCTCATCGCGTCGAATTCGCGGCTGAGGCGGTACACCGCCCGCACCAGCGCGCCGGACTCGTGCTCGATCCAGAGCGAGCCGCTGATCCGGTGGGAGTCCGCCTCCCGGGCAAGGACATCGAGCTGGATCGCCCTCAGCCGGCGCCCGTCCGGGAAGGACAGCGTCAGGGTATCGCCGCTCCGGAAGCGGTAGAGCGAGTCGGCGCCTTCGGCCAGGGGATGCGCGAGCCAATAGTCGTCGCCCGGCTCGGCCGCCGGATCGTCCTGGTCGGGGAACCCGAAGAGAACCTCCCCGCCGGGTTCGAAGGGCCGGTCGAAGGGCATGTCCTCGAGCCAGTTCAGGTCGCCCTCGCGGATCGCGATCTCGCGCCCGGGATACTCGGACCGGGTGCCGAGAACCTGCACGACCGGCATGTGCTCCCGCTCCCAGAAGGCCCGCACCGCCGTCTCGTTGTGGTAGATGACGCGGTCTCTCCACAGGGCCCGGATCGTGACCGCCGCCCTCTGTCTGATCACGGCGGTGTAGCGCAGCACCGATTCGTCGAGCGACCTCCAGTTGGCGTGCGCGACCGTGTAGAGCTGCTCCGCGACGGAGTCCTCGAAGGCGTCTGGGGCGAAGCCGGACTGGGCGGCGGCGGGTGGGGGGGTGGCGGCCGCCATGGCGACCGCCAGTGCCGGCAGCCCGTGGACAAGACCCACCCGGCATCCGACCGGCGGTGCATCCGGGCCTGCGAGCGCGAGCGGGGCAGACCTCATGAACCGGAAATCGCGTCGCCGTGACGGAAACGCGCTTCGCGAAAGTCCTCCCAGGCGACGTAGCGCCATGCATCGGCGGGACCGCCGGGTCCCGCTTCGTCCGCGGCGACGGGGAAGATGAAGATGCCCTTGTTGTCCTTGTCCACGTCGTTGCCGCCGGTCAGGTGGAAGGTGCGCCCGTCCAGCAGCGTGACGTGCGCGCCGCGGCGTTCGTCGCGTCGGATGCGGGCGACGTTCGCGAACTCGATGGAGAAGGCGACGTCGTGCGAGCGACCGTGGAGGATCTCCCAGGACCACTCTTCGTCGGCGTCCCAGCGGATCCGGCCCTCGATCTCTTCGCCCTCCGCGGTGACGACGGTGCCGAGCAGGGGATGACCGCCGTCGAAGGCGCCGTAACCCGGCGTGCCGGGCGAGGGCTCCAGCCGGAGGATGCGCAGGGCGTCCCAGTCGACGTCGACGACACCCAGCGCGGGATCGGAGATCCGGACCGGTGGGGGGTCCGGGGCGAGCGGCTCCGTGCACATCTCCTCCACCGTCCCGGACCTGGAAGTCAGGTTCGCTCCGCACCGGGTCGGTTCCACCGAGACGATGTCGGAGAAAGGGGGCAGCCGGTACTTGCGTCCGAAGTCCGGCAACGTCTGCCCCGGCCCGTCATCGAACAGACCGTCCAGGTAGTGCGACTGCAGGACCTGGTCCCGGTCCCAGGTTACGAACCCGCTGAACGACCGGCCGCTGCGGTCCTCCGCGGTCCCGTACAAGCGCGGCGAGGAAGGAGTCGTCCCGGCGGGTGCCGGAGCGAATTCGATTCGTTGAAGGTCGCGCCCGAGTACCGTGGCGGAGCCATCCTCATTCTCGATTCTCAGCTCCGCCTGGCTCCACACCGGCTCCAGGTCGACCTCGCCGAGGGCCCGGAAGCGCCTCACGCTATCCCCCGGCTCGAACCCCGTCCGGTGAGAGGCGCGTGTGACGACCCCGACCCCCCCCGCCTCGTCGATCGCGAGCTCGGCGAGGTGACCGAAACGAATTCCGGAGCGGGCACGTCCGGTCCACGCCGGATGCCTCTCCTCCCAGGTGATCCTGTAGCCCTTCAACTCGACCGTGCGGAGGTGGGGCCTGCCCGACGCCGTTGCCTCGCGCCAGTCCCGGTAGAACTGGTCCGGGAGCGCCTTCGACGCCACGAGCAAATCGGTCCAGCTCGCGCCGCCCCGGTAGCCGCGCAGGTGGATGAATCCCTCGTGGACCTCACCGTCGTCGGTGAACACCCGTCCCCAGATGCGGTCTTCGTGCTGGGCCTGGAGCGGAGCGGCGCAGAGGGGCGGCAGCGCGACGATGAGGGCGCGGAGGAGGTGGATCGGCGTGCGGTCGGATTGCATGGGATGGGGTGGGCCTTCGGCCTGTCTTGTCGTACGAGCCTGCGCCCGCGCGGGTTTCGGAAGATATCACTCAACCCCGCGTTTGGGTCCCACGAGCCCGGATGCATCGACGCTCGAATGCCGTGGGGTCTTGTCCGCGGGCTCCCGGGCATTCCCTTGCCGCGGGAGAAACCGGGCGGCGGGGCCGTTCGGCGGTCAGGCGTGGTGCGTCGTTTCGTCCTGCGCAGGCGCCCGCAGCAGGAAGCGGGGAATCTCGGCGCGGAAGACCGAACCGTCCTCGCGGCGGAAGTGGTAGTAGCCCTCCATGAATCCGTTCGGGCCTTCGAGGACGCAGAAGCTGTTGTATTCGTGGACATCGCCCGGAGCGAGCGTGGGACTCCGTCCGACCACCCCTTCGCCGACCACCTCCTGGTCCCCGGCGACCGCGTCGTGGATCTTCCAGTGGCGCCAGAAGAGCTGGGCGGTCTCGTCACCGATGTTCTCGATGCGAACGAAGTAGACGAAGACGTACTGGTGAGGCGGGCGGGAATGGCCCATGGAGAACACCGGCTTGACGGTGATCCGCATCCGGTCGGGGAGGATG
>CAZTOF010000704.1:0-2852 GCA_964615515.1 uncultured Gemmatimonadaceae bacterium | reverse complement strand
GCATCTCTGACTCTCAGGACCAGGGTGGCGGGTTCTCGTGTCCGGTGGGCGAGTTGGAAGGCGTCCGTCTCCCGCTGCAGCGCCGGCACGAGATACCGGCTCGTTGTGGGAGAGATGGCATCGATCACCACGTAGTCGGTGTTCCGCACGAACTCGAGCACGCTGTCGGCGTCGCTGCTGAACGGATAGATCAACGCCCTGCGGCCGGTCAGCGCGTGGTAGAGACGTGGTTTCCGCACCGTCACCACGGCGTCGGCGGGCGTGTTGGACTTCACCCATGCGGCGGCATCGAAGAAGGTGCCCCACGCAGGGTGATAGCCGGCGTAGCGGTCGCCGGCGTGGTACCGTGCGATCATGTCGACGTTCGCGGGGATCCTTGCGCCCTGGGCCCCCAGCGCCAGGACGGCCAGCGCCCCGGTCACGAATATGGGCAGGAGCGGGGGCAGGAATCCGCGGGAGGTCCGGGCGAGCGTGGCCGAGGCGTCGCTAGCGTAGATCAGAACGAGGGGAATGAGCGGGACCAGATACCGCACGTCGTTCACGCTCGTCTGAAAGAGCATGATCGCCGCGCAGGTCAGAATGAAATAGAACTCCGCGGCGGCCGGTCCCCGGCGCAACGCCCGCACCAGGCCGAAGAGGACCAGACCGCAGACCACTGCCGCAATGAGGACGACCCGGGGGCCCCCGGCCCAGGTGCTGTCGGATCCCGCAAGCGCTCTCGGCAACTCCCGTGTGCCGTAGAGCACGGCGTTCTCGAAGAAACGCTCCACCATGCCCCCGAGGCCGAGGTAGCCGGCCTCGGGCTCGTAGACGTTGCTCAGCAGGAACTCCTCCAGGTACGGAGTCGCACTGTCGGAAGCCAGCCGGTTGCGCACGAGCCACGGGATGGTCAGTCCCGCTCCGACGGCGCCGTGCACGAAGAACTTGCGCCACTCGCGGCGAGCCAGGTAGGAGAGCGACGCCGCGGCCAGCAGCAGGGCGCCGATCGACCGCACGTAGAAGCCGGTCACGGCCGCGGCGAGCCCCAGCCAGAACGGCCTGCCCATCGCTTCGCCGGTGCGGTCCTCCTCCAGCTGCCAGAGTGCCAGCAGGGTGAAGAAGAGGAAGGGTGCCTCGCTGAGCATCCATCGCGAGTAGTCGATCACTCCAGGACTGACCGCGAATGCCAGCGCGAGGAAGAACCAGGGCAGGGGCTCCCGCCCCCGCAGGGCATAGCGGCAGAAGACGAGGACGGCACCGGCCGTGAAGACCAGCGACAGCAGCTTGAGCACCACGAAGTTCCGCCCGAAGGCCGCGACCAGCGGCGCGAGCATCGCGGGGTAGCCCGGGGGGTACTTGGTGTGGGCCTGGGGCGGTCCGGGGTCGATCGACAGCGCGTACCCGTCACCGGGCGTGAACAGGCTTTCGGCCAGCAGGACGTAGGTGACGCTGTCGCCGCCGGTGTGGATCTTGGGCTCGAAGAGCGCGGCGCAAAGCAGCACGTGAAGGATGACCAACCCCGCGGTCACTTGCGCCGTCCGTCCCTTCAGCCGGCGGAAGGCGGGCGGCGCGGGCGGTGGCGGGGCCGTGCCGGCCTTCCGGGACCCGGGGGCGGACCGCGCGCCCGCCCTGTTCACTCTCCGTCTGCTCACCCTTCGGCCGGCCTGCGCGCGTACACGATCATCTTCGTACGCGGGTCGAAGTGCAGCTTCCGGTTGGAAAGGCGCAGCCCGCGCACCACGCGTTCCAGCGTAGCGCCGGCCCGCGGATACGCCAGCCTGACGCGCTGCGCCAGGAAGTCCAGCCGGATCGTGAGCCCGTGCGAGTCGATGCGCAGAACCTCGAACCCCGCCCGCCCGAGCGCCTCGCGAATGGTGGCGCGGTTGAAGAAGTACAGGTGTTCGCGGGTGCGCCGGAAATCCTCCAGCCGCTTGCCCACCAGGCGGGACACCAGCGAATCGGAGTCCATGGTCGAAAGCACGAGGACCCCCCCCGGCCTGGTCAGCGAGCGGGCCTTTTCGAGGGCCGCCAGCGGACGCGGCAGGTGTTCGGTGACGTCCAGCATGGCCACCGCGTCGCACGCCTCTCCCCGGTAGTCCATGACGTCTCCGCAGAAGGCCGGGAACCCGTAGGTCTCGGCGATCCATTCGGTGGCCGCAAGGTTGTAGTCGATGCCCTTCACCTCGTAGCCGCGGTGGCTGGCGGCATTCATCAGGTAGCCCAGGCCGCAGCCCACGTCCAGAAACCGGCGGCCGTTCGTACCGGGGGGAATGTGGAGCCGGGTGAGCCGGTCCAGGATGCGCTGGTTGTCGAACTCCTTGGCCGGGTGTTCGGAGAAGCAGTCGAAGTAGCCGTAGATCGTGCTATCGTCGTCGAAGAAGCGCCGGTTGCGGTAGTAGTCGGAGCCGTAGACCTCGTGGAGCTCGGCCTGGGAGGGCCTGGGATGGAGCCACATGAAGGTGCATCCGCGGCAGCGGAGGATCCGGTGCCGGCCGAAATCGTAGCGGGTGGAGACCGACCGGCCGCCGCAGAAATCGCAGGAATGTCCCGTTCGCGGCTGTTCACGATGTAATGCCGACATTACATTATGTCATGTGTAGTATACATTGTGCCCCTGCGGGCTACATGCCGCACGTTGCTTCTTCGGACGAACGGCGCCGCCATTCGTCGTTCATGACGCCTTGCCAGCTTCATTGCTCGTCGCTCCCGGTGTTCGCGCTGGTTTCTCCACGGACCACTAAAGATGCTCGATGACCGGCTGACGGAGCAACGGAACCCCCGCAGCGAAGGGGTCGACCGGCTTTCCGCGCTGGAGATCGTTCGGCTGATCAACCGCGAGGACGCCACGGTGGCGCGGGCGGTGGAGCGCGAGG
>CAZTOF010000703.1:0-1987 GCA_964615515.1 uncultured Gemmatimonadaceae bacterium | reverse complement strand
GAGCACGATCTGGCGGCGCGCGTCGGTATCGCCAGGAGCACGCTGCAACGAATCGAGAAGGGCGATCCGGCGGTCGAGATCGGCCTGGTATTCGAGGCGGCGACCCTGACCGGAGTCGACCTGTTCGTTCCGGAGGCCACGACGCTCGCCCCGCAGATCGGTCGCATCGACGACAGGCTCGCGCTGATGCCGGGCTCCATCCGCAGGACCAGGCGCGAGATCGACGATGATTTCTGACGAGTCGCCTCCACGCGAAGCCTTCGTGTGGATCTGGCTCCCCGGCAAAACGGAGCCGGTGGTGGCGGGGCGGATACAGGCGGAAGGCTCCCGGTACATCTTCAACTACGGGCGCTCCTATCTGTCCCGTCCCGAAGCGATTCCCGTTCATCTGCCCGAGCTGCCGCTCAGGGCGGGCGCAATCGAGCCCGAGCCGCCGCTGGAGATTGCCAACGCCCTGCGTGACGCCTCGCCGGATGCATGGGGACGGCGTGTCATCGTCAATCGCCTCACCAGCGCCCGGGGCAGATCGGCCGACTTGGTGGATCTGGACGAGCTGACGTTCATGCTCCAGTCGGGATCGGACCGGATCGGCGCGCTCGACTTCCAGGTCTCTCCGACGGAGTACGTCCCGCGCGAGAGCGGCAATGCTTCGCTGGAGGACCTCCTGCAAGCCGTCGATCTCGTCGACAGGGGACTGCCGCTCGGCCCGGACCTCGCGGAAGCGTTGCAGCATGGCACTTCGATCGGGGGCGCGAGGCCGAAGTGCCTCATTCGCAGCGGCGACCGTCGCCATGTCGCCAAGTTCTCCTCGTCCACCGACACGTACGACGTGACAAGAGCCGAATTCGTCGCAATGCGACTCGCCGCCCTCGCGGGTCTCGACGTGGCCCGGGTCGAGCTGGTGCGGACAATGGACAAGGATGTCCTTCTTGTCGGGCGCTTCGACCGCAAGCTTACGGGGGCGGGCTGGACACGACGCGCCGTGGTCTCGGCCCTGACGCTTCTGGGCCTCGACGAACGCATGGCTGCGCATGCGTCGTACGAGGATCTCACCGATCTTGTTCGGGCGCGCTTCACCGGGCCCATCGAGACGTTGCGGGAGCTGTTCACCCGCATGACGTTCAACATCCTCGTGGGGAACACCGACGATCACGCGCGCAACCACGCGGCGTTCTGGGATGGCGACCGACTTGTCCTCACCCCGGCCTACGACATCTGCCCGCAGTCGCGGGTGGGGCGCGAGGCGTCGCAGGCCATGCGGATCCACGGGCACGAACGCCGGAGCCAGCTCCTGCCGTGCCTCGCTTCAGCGCACAAGTACCTGCTTGCGCAGGACGAGGCGATGCACATCATGAGGCGCCAGATCTCCACAATCAGAGCTCACTGGGAGACGGTTTGCGACGAGGCGGGTCTGACCGATGCCGATCGGCGGCTTCTCTGGCGGCGGCAGATCCTCAATGATTTGGCGTTCGAGGGACTGGAGGCACGCCTCGGCGAGGTCGTCGATGGTCTGGACGCGGGTTGACAGGTGTCGGGGCGTGCGGCTCAGGCCTCCGCGACGCCCACCTGTTCCGGAACGCCGACTACGTCGCCCATGGAAATGAACCCCGGGAAGTGGCGGCAGAAGAGGATGCCGTCGATGCTCGCGCGGTAGTCCATGGGAGGGACTCCCGTGCGATTCACATCGTGGTCCCGGGCGACGACACTCCGGCGGGCGGTGCGGGAAGTGCACCACGCACCCCCTCAATGCCAGATGTCCGGCATCGACGCCTTCCGGGAGGTGGGACCCGGCAACCACTTCTTCGGCTGCGCCCATACCCTGTCCCGCTACGAGACCGCCTTCCACGAGTGCGAAATCGCCGATACGGACTCCTACGAGAACTGGTCCGACGCCGGCGGACAGGATTCCATGGTGCGCGCCAACGCCAGGTGGAAGGAGACGCTGCGGGTCTACGAGCCGCCGCCGCTCGAAGCGTCTCTGGTCGAG
>CAZTOF010000702.1:0-14559 GCA_964615515.1 uncultured Gemmatimonadaceae bacterium | reverse complement strand
GTCGGTATCGTGGTACTTCTGGTGCCGCACCGAGGTGGCCAAGTGGCTCAGGAGCCGTAGCGAGAAGTCCTGCTCCACGGGAATCTCGGCGGCGCGTCCGCCCACGAAGGCCATGCGGTCTTCGATATTCCCTTCGCCCGCCGCGGCGAGGAACTCGAGTTCGGCCCCGCCCGAGTCGGCTCGCGCCGTGACCCGCAGCCGCCGCCGGCCGAGCGCGTCGTCCTCCTTCCCCTGATCGAGCAGCACCAACAGCGTCTCCTCCGCCGCGAGCCCCAGCCGCCCGACCATCTCATCCCCCATTCCCGCGCGGGCGGCGAAGTCCTCCAGGAACGCCTGGATCTTCGGCTGCGCCTCCACATTAAGGCGGGTCTCGATGCGACGTCGCCGGGGTCCCGACAGCTCCATGAAGGCGGAGAGCACGATCGCGACCAGCCCGCCGGAGGTCATCCCGTTCTCCAGCAGCTGCCCGGCCCAGCTGCCGAAGTGCTCCGACGGGATCTGCCCGCTCTGAAACCCCGCCCCGACCCAGAAGGAGACGCCTATGATCGTGGCCTTGCGGTAGTCGATTCCGTCCTGGGCGACCATTTCCACGCCCAGCACGAAGAGAATGGCGATCAGGACGATGATGTAGGCGCCCACGACGGCGTTGGGGATGGCCAGTAGCACCGCCGTGGCCTTGGGGAAGAAGGCGAGCGCGATGAAGGTCAGCCCGATGCAGACCCCCACCCGGCGCGCGGCGATCCCGGTGATGTCGACGATCGAGACGCTGTTCGAGTAGGTGGTGTTCGGGACCGTGGCGAAGAGGCCGGAGAGCAGGTTGCCGACCCCGTCGGCGGCCACGGCCCCCTGGACCGCGCGGAAGTCGGTGGCCCGGCGCTTGCGCCACGAGACGCGCTGGATGGCCATCCCGTCCCCGATCGTCTCGATGGCGCCCACCAGGGTCACGAAGATGAAGGCGGGGAGCATGGCCCAGAACTCGGCGCTCAGACCGAGGTCGAAGCCCGGCCACCCCCCCGCCGGCACCCCGAACCAGCGCGCGTCGCCCACGATTCCCATGTCGTAGATGCCGAACCACGCCGCGACCAGGCACCCCCCCACGGCTCCGATCACCGACCCCCAGAGGCGCAGCGCACCCTTGGCGCGCAGCACGATCACGATGGTGATCAGCATGGTCGCGAGCGCGGTGAGCGGCGCGGCCGCCGGTCCGGCTCCTTCCGGCACCTGGAAGCTCAGGTCGAATCCGATGGGCATGACCGTCACGGCGATCAGCATGATCACGGTACCCGCGACCGTCGGCGTGATCACCCGCCGGAGCAGCGAGAGCCGCGAGGAGATCAGGAACTGAAACAGCGACGACGCGACGATCAGGGTGGCCAGCAGCCCGGGGCCGCCCAGCTGCAGCGCCGCCACCGACACCGCGATGAAGACCCCCGATGTGCCCATGAGCAGAATGTACCCGGCGCCGATCCTCCCCAGCGGCCGCGCCTGGAGCAGGGTCGAGATTCCGCATACGACCAGCGCGGCGAAGGCGGCCCAAACCAGGTAGGTCTCGCCGCCTCCGCCCGCTCGCACGACGATCGCCACCGTGATGACGATCCCCGCGATGTTGAGCAGGACGTACTGGAAGGCGAGCCCCAGCGAAACCGGGTAGCTGGGAGTTTCGTCGGCCTGGTACCGGAGGTCCCGGTGCCCGCCGGAGGGGGTCATGAGATCGCTGCGACCTGTGCGGCGGGATCGACCTGCACGGTCACGACATCGGTGTCCGCATACTTGTGGTGCTGGACGGAGGTGGCCAGATGCCGGAGCAGCCGCAGCGAGAACTCGTGTTCTCCGGGCGCTTCGGCCACGTGTCCGCCGATCACGGCCAGGCGGTCCTCGATATTTCCTTCGCCGCCCGCCGCGAGAAACTCCAGTTCAACCCCTCCGGGATTGCTCCGGGCGGTCAGGCGGAGCCTTCGGTCGCCGGGCCCTTCGTCGTCCTCCGCCTCCCGGATCAGGAGCAGCAGCGTCTCCTCCGCCGCGTGCGCGAGCCGGTCGGCCGTTTCCGTCCCCAGCCCCTCGCGCCCGGCGAAATCCCCCAGAAACCGCTGGATTGCCGGAAGCGAATCGACGGCCAGCGCGGCCTGCATGCGTACGCGCCGGCGCCCCGTGAGCTCCATGAACCCCGTTAGCAGGAGCGCCGTCAGCCCCCCCGACGTCATCCCGTTGGCGAGCATCTGCTGGAGGAAGGGCGAGAGTCCGTCGGTGGGAATCTGACCGCTCTGGAAGCCGACGCCCACCCAGAAGGAGAACCCGACGATGGTGGCCTTGCGGTAGTCCATGCCGTCCTGCAGGACGATCCTCGCCCCGAGCATGAAGAGCACGGCGATGATCACCATGGCGTAGGCGCCGATCACGGGGTCGGGGATGACGAGGAGCAGCTGCGTCACCTTGGGCAGGAAGGCCAGCGCGCAGAAGATCAACCCGATGCACACCCCCACCCGCCGCGCCGCAATCCCGGTGATCTCGACGATCGAGACGCTGCTGGAGTAGGTGGTGTTGGGCACCGTGGCGAAAAGGCCGGACAGGAGGTTGCCCAGGCCGTCGGCGGCCACCGCCCCCTGCACCGCCCGGTAGTCGGTGGCGCGCCTGTCACGCCACGAAACGCGCTGGATCCCCACCGCGTCGCCGATCGTCTCGATCGCGCCCACCAGGGTGACGAAGGTGTAGGCGGGGAGGAGCGCCCAGAAGGCGGGGCCGAAGTCGAAGCCGAGTCCCGGCGCGCCGGCGACGGGCACGCCGACCCACATGGCCTGCCCGACGGGACCGCCGTCCAGGAGGCCGAAGAACGACGCGGCCACGCACCCGGCCACGATCCCGATCAGGGGCCCCCACAGCCGCGCGGGTCCCGTGAACCGCAGCATCACCGCCAGCGTGACGCCCAGCGTCGCGAGCACGGTGACGGGCGCGGCCAGGGGCTCGGTACCTGCCGGCACGTTGTCGAGGAAATCGAAGAGGAAGGGCATCACGTTGACCGCGATCAGCATGACCACGGTGCCGGCCACGGTCGGCGTGATGATCCGCCTGAGGAGCGACAGGCGTCCCGCAAGGAGGAACTGGAAGAGCGACGAGACGATCACGAGGGTGGCGAGCAGGATGGGGCCACCCTGTTGCAGGGCGGCCACCGACACCGCGATGAACGCCCCCGACGTGCCCATCGTGAGGACGTACCCCGCCCCCAGCCTCCCCAATCGCGCCGACTGGATGATGGTCGCGATCCCGCTGACCAGCAGCGCCCCGAATGCCCCCCACGCCAGGTAGGCCTCGCTGCTCCCGGCGCTGCGGATGACGATCGCGACGGTCAGAACGATGCCCCCGAGCGCGAGGATGCAGTACTGCAGCGCGAGTCCGCCCGCCAGCGGCCACGGCGGCTTCTCGTCGGGCTGGTAGCGGACGCCGGGCCCGCCGCCGGTCGATGGCGATGTCAAGCGGATCTCCTCGGGGGAGGTGACGCTTACCCGCGGATGATCAGGGTCCGCCCCTATTCGGCCTTTCGGGTCAGGACCGCGGGCCCCGTGATGTTACCGTCATCGGTGCTGAAGGTGCCTTCCATGCGATCTTCCGTGGTCAGCTTGGCCACGTATTTGCCGGTCAGCTCCTGTGTTCCGAGCGCGACCTTCAGGTTCAACGTCACGTCCGGGTAGCTGTGGGTCCCCGTGACCGGTCCGGTTCCCGTGGGTTGCCCGGGCACCTCCCAGTTCATCGTACCCGTCACCTCCCCCGTGTCGCTCTCGTCCAACCCCAGGGTGATTGTGGCCGAGAAGATACCGAGTGTCACCGTGCCGGTCCACTCGCCGGTCAGCTTGGGGTCTTCCGGCTCGGTGTCATCGTTGCAGCCGGCGAAGGCAACCAAGAACAGTGCGAGGAGCCCCGCAAGCGAACTCCGTTGGTTCAGGCGCGTCATGTTGATCGTCACTCCTTTGGCCGGGGCCGATCCCGGCGATCGTGGACAGAAATCAGGATACCCCGTCCGTCGAGCGGCATCCTGCACCATACCGCTTCAATATAGCTACGGCCCGGGTTCCAGGTCGAGGTTCATGGGAGTTCGTGGATACATCCGTGGTCGGATGCCGTGGGGATTCCGTCCACGGACTCCTTGGGGGGACGAGGACCGCTCGGGGATGATCGGCCCGCTCTTCACCGGTCCTCACGGCGCGCGCAAGGCGGCTCCCCGGGAACAGGACATCATCAGTTGCGGACCGATCGGAACTGCGCCGTTCCAGGGTCAGCACCGCCAGAGCGCCGTCCTCGAGACGCACGAGTCCCTCCAGTCGATTGTACGTCACCCTCCGGGACGTGTAGCTACCCCTCACCAGACTATCGCGCCAGTTCAGTTCGAAGTTCAGCACCACATCCGGGTGCATGTAGCTGCCCCGGGTGGTCCCCGAGTTCGTGATCCCCTGCTGAACCAGGGTCATCGTACCCGTGAGCGACCCCTCCTCTCCCTCGGTCAGGACGAAGGTCACCGTGCCCGTGTCACCGAAATCGACCACTTCCCCGGTCCATTCGCCGGTGAGCGGTGGGGGTTCGGGGTCGGGGGGCCTGTCGCAACCGGCGAGTCCGATCAGGATCAGCGGGAGCAACCCCGAGCGGAGCTTTGGAGCAGCTGAATGTACACTGGACATGACATAATGTAATGTTGTCTTTACAGTGCGAGCAGGTGAAGCGAGGCGGCCCAGCCCGGATGCATCGCCGCTCGAATGCCGTGAGGGATTTTCCGCGGGCTGCTAGATTGGTAACCACAGTGCCGTTCGTCCCCCGGTTTCCACAGACCCGCCGCGGGCGTGGCCCGGGCCGGATCCCGTCACCCCCCAGGAGGATTCCACCGGACCGTGAACACCGATCAGATGAATCACTACCGGAAGAAACTCGCCTTCGAGATCGACTCGTGGGACCTGTACGAAGCGCTGACCCGCAACGAGCCGGTGGTCGTAGTCGATGGCCGCTCCGCCGAAGCGTACGCACGCGAGCACATCCCGGGATCGCTGAACCTGCCGCACAGGGAGATCGACGAGGCCGCGACGTCCGCGCTCGATCGATCCGGGCTTTACGTCTGCTACTGCGACGGAATCGGTTGCAACGCGTCGACCAAGACGGCGTTGCAGCTCCTCGTGCTGGGATTCCGGGTTCGTGAACTGATGGGGGGGCTCGACTGGTGGAAGCGCGACGGGTATGCGACCGCCGGCGAGCAGGCGCGGGCCGGCGCGGCGGTCGTTTGCGGGTGCTGACTTCCCCGCCGGGATCCCCGGGATCGCAGGCGGCGGGCGTTGCCTGACCCGGGATCACCGGCCCGCCTGTACGATCTCGTCATCGTCGGCGCCGGTTTCGCCGGGCTCGCCTGCGCGCGGCGGGCGGCGGAGCGCGGCCTCTCCGTTCTGGTCCTGGAGCGCCAGTCCGAACCCGGCGAACACATCCACACAACCGGGATCCTGGTCAAGGAGGCCTGGGAGGAGTGGGGAGCACCGGCCCACCTGGTCCGGCGGATCGACCGGGTGAGGATCTACACGCCGAGTCACCGCTTCATGGAGCTGGAACGGGATGGCTACTTCTTCATGGCGACGGACACCGGGCGCCTCATGCGGCACCTGGTCCGGGAGACCCGGCGCGCGGGTGCCGAAGTTCGGTTCGGGAAGAAGTACCGGGGCGTCAGGGCGGGACGGGCCGCTCTGGATGTGAACGGGTCGGGCGCACGTTGCCGGTTTCTGGTCGGGGCCGACGGAGCGCGGTCCGGGGTGGCGGCGAGCGTCGGACTCGACCGGAACGGCCGGCTTCTGAAGGGTGTGGAGTGGGAGTTCGAACCCGTTGCCGGTGCGGGCGAGTGTCTCCATTGCTTTGTCGACCCCGAGTGCGCGCCCGGCTACATCGGCTGGGTGGTCCCGGGCGTGGGGGCGACCCAGGTCGGGCTGGCCGTTCACAGGCACGATAAGGCGGACGTCGGGAAGTTCGTCGGGAAGATCGACGGATTGTTCGGGTTGTCGGGGAAACGGGTGCTCGAAAAGCGCGGCGGGGTGATTCCGGTCGGCGGCCTGCTCGGGAACTTCTACGGGGATCGTGTCGTGCTCATCGGAGATGCGGCCGGAATGGTGTCGCCGCTCACCGCGGGTGGGATTCACAACGCCTACAGGTACGGCAGACTCGCTGCCGACGCGGTGAGGGAGCATCTCGAAGAGGGCGGCCCCCACCCCGGCGAGGTGATCAGGCGCGCGTACCCGAGACTTGGTGCGAAGCACGCGGCGCGCTGGGGCTACGATCACCTTCCCGTGGCGTGGGCGCTCGAGACCGGGCTTGTGACCCGGAACCTGCTCCGAAGTCTGGCGGAGAGGATCTTCTTCAACGGGGCTGGAAGGAGTCCGCGGACAGAATCCCCACGGCATTCGAGCGGCGATGCATCCGGATCCAAGCCTCAACCACGTACGTCGCCAGCAGCTTGTCGCGCCAGCCCTGGTGTTCGCGGTCGATGAGGATCCGGACGTAGCCCAGCGCGAGAACCATGCCGGCGATCCACTTCCCGATCCAATCGCGGCCGAGCATGGTCAGGAACCGGCATCGCCTCCGTGCTCCCTTGATGACGCGCATGCCCAGGAGGTGCTTGCCCGGCGTGATACGCGCCGAGCCGCTTGAGGAGCGGGGCCAGGCGGCCGTCATCGCGGAGGTGGCCGCGAAGGAGGGGACACCACCGGGTGCCGGCTACCTTGCCACCCGCAGACCGCAGTCCACCAGACCGGTCTCGTCGTCGGCGTCGCGCGACTCCATCGTGACGGTCCAGCGGGTGGCGGTGCCGAACATGCCGGTGCCATCGCCGAACACCGAGGGGATGCGGACTTCGCCGTTGGGGTTGTATCTCCCCGGGCGGATCCAGTTGGCCCAGTTGCGATCCAGGCCGGCCGCGGCCGTTTCCGCCGTGACGCCCCAGGGAAGCCCGGTTTCAAGCCTGCGGGCGGCCTTGCGCGCATTCCTCTGGACCCCTCCCTCGACTAGGACACGCGGGAACACCTTGTCATCTTCCCAGGCGGAGGCCATCCAGGAGGTCCGGAGATACAGGGGAACCGCGTAGGGCCACAAGCTGCGCGGCAAACGGTCGAACTTCGCCTCCATGACTTGCGCCCACACTCCCTCGGCCAACCGCCAGCCGATCCTGTAGCTGGTCTCCGGGTCGAGGCGGCAACGCCCGTCGCGTGTGGACAGGCCCCAGGGCAGCAGGTCGTGTGGAACCGTGCTCACGCCGTTCAGCTTGCCGCCGTTCGGCGTGACGATCTCCAGTGACAGCTTTTCCCCGGGCGCGAAGTAGGCCGATGGCGTCGAAGCCTTGTAGCAGGTACCCAGGTCCATGAGGCCCGTCGAGTCGCTCTGGCAGGTTGGCTCCCCGAAGGGAACCTCGAGCAGCTGCAACGACTTTCCCGATTCGCCGGTGATGCGAACGGACGCGCCGGGAACCCGGCTGTACTCGGCGGAGTCGCGGACCAGCACCGCGAGTGCATCGGTACCGACCCAGGACGAATCGGCCGGGTCCCGGGTCAGGACCAGGGTCACGGTGGCGACCACCAGCCCGTCCTCGAGTGCCGTCCAGTCCACCTCGCAGCCACCCGCTAGGAAGAGGGCGGGCAGGACCGCCCAGCGGTGTACGGCACTGCGGATCCGCATCAGAACGACACCTCCACACCGAAGGTGGGAAGGAAGGGAGCCAGTGCGAGTCCCCGGCGGCCGCGCACGCTGTTCGAACCGATGAAGGACGTGTGGTGCCGGTCGTAGATGTACTGCACGACGTTCTTGCGGTTGTACACGTTGATGAGGTTCAGGTACGGAGTGATCAGGCCCCACCTCTTCCTGACGACCTTGCGCAGACTGATGTCGAGCCGGTGGCGCACCGGGTAGCGTTCACCGTTCTTCGGACCCAGCCACACCACTTCTTCCCCGGCTTCGCCCAGCCCCAGGTCGATGATCCGTTGCCGGGGGACCTGGTACGGCACAAGGCGGGTGTGGGGGAGTCCGGTTCCGAAACTCCAGCGCAGGCCTGCGTCCACATTCCAGGGAATCCGGCGCTGAACGACGAGGTCCACCTCGAGGCGGCGGTCGAAGTCCGCCGGATACTCGATCATCGACCCGGCCCCGGGACCGGATCCGGACTCGGGAAACCTCCGGGTGGCCTTGAGCAGGGACAGCGACACCCAGCCCGTGGTCGCCCCCCGGTTCCTGCGCAGCACGAGGTCCGCTCCGAACGATCTTCCCGTGCCGATCAGCACGTCGTCGTCACGGTCGCGCGGATCCTCGCCCCAGTTCCGCGTGGCGAGCCCGTCGTATCCGCGGTGATATGCCTCGGCCGACGCGAACCACTCGTCGTCGTCGCCGAGGAAGCCTTCCACGCCGCCCTGGACCTGCCGCGAGACGACTGGGGGAACCCATGCGCCCCCTGCGTCCCCGGCGAGCACCCACGGATCGATGGCGATGGGCAGCGACTCGTCGCGCACGGATTGCAGGAACTGGACGTAGCGTCCGGACGACGCGTGGACCGCCCAGCGGCCGTCCCGAAAAAAACGCTTGACGGCGACGCGGGGTGAGACGACCCTGGGTCCCCCGCCCCGGGACTCCCAGAGGTCCAGGCGCAGGCCGCCCTCCACCAGCCAGCGGCGGGTCGGAGTCCAGTCGACCTGCGTGTAGGCCGCCGCCCCCCGCCCACGCGAAGCGTCCGTCGGAAGCAGCGTGGAGGGCTTGCCGCTGCTCTCTCCCGAGTAGTCGACGTACCTGACGAGCAAACCCGACTTCCACCGGATCCGCGACCCGAATCGCTGCTCCAGGTCTGTGCCAATGGAGATGTTGTGGATCGCGGTCGTCAGGACCGGAGACGCGAACTCCGACAGATTGAAGTCCCCTTCGAACCGCGAATACGAGCCGTGAATGTCGAGCGCGCCCCCTCCGGACCGCGGGCGGGTCCAGGCGATGCCGATGGCCTTGTTTCCCCAGCGCCACTTGACGTCCTGGTCCGGCAGGACATCCGGGTTCCGCTCGTCGAGCCGCTCGATGTCCGTGAGGTTGGCCACGTCCCGGCCCGAATAGGTGGTGAACCGCAGCCGGCTTCCACCCTTCGTCCACACCTCGAACCCGGCCTGGCGGTCCTGGAAGTAGTAGGGGAAGGGCGCGCTCAGGAACGGTCTCGTCAGCGCATCCGCATAGCTCCGGCGCGCGCCGATCCTCCAGCGCACGCTCGCCAGCCCGAACTTCTCCCTGGCATCCTCCGAAAGTCCGCCCGCCACCGAAATCCGCGCCGTCAGGAGGGTCACCCCCGCATCAACGCCGAACTTCCCGTCTCCCAGATCGGTTTCGACGAGCAGCACGGAGGAAGCCCGACCCCCGTACTCCGCGGGAAAGCCCCCCGACCGGAGTTCCGTCCGCCGCACCATGTCCGTGCTGAAGACCGAGAACAGCCCGAGCGAATGGAACGGATTGAAGATGGGCACACCGTCGAGAAGGACCAGGTTCTGGTCCGCCGAGCCGCCGCGCACGTTGAACGAGGCCGCGACGCCGGACACCCTGGTCACCCCGGGAAGCGCGTCCAGCGCACGCATCGGATCCGCCTCGGCCACGCCTGGAACCGACCTGAGCTGCGCCCGGTCGATCTCCTGAACCGTCTCGCCCGCCGACTGGCGGAACCGTGCCTGCCGGCGGCTGCCAAACCCGTCCACCTGGACCTCCTCCAGGTCGACCGGCCGCTCGGCGAGTTCGAGGTCCACGTGGGCCACGGCTCCGGACGCCAATGTGATCACCTTCTCGTGCGGGGCGTACCCGATCCGGCCGACGGTGAGGGCGTAGTCGCCCGGCGGCAGGTCGTGGAAGGCGAAGAATCCCAGTGGGTCGGTCAGGGTGACCCGGTGCGCGGTGGAGTCCGTCGCGGCGGAGATGTGGGCGGTGGCGTCCTCCAGCGGGAAGGCGACCTCGGTGCGTATGCGGCCCCGGATCGTCCCGTTCGAAGGCGGGGGTTCCGCCGGTGCCAGAGGGACCACGACGATCTGCGTGCCGAGCTCGACGTAGCCCAGACCGGTGCCCGCCAGGAGCTGGTCGAGGGCGCGGGCCGTGTTGAGCGAGGCGCAGTCGCACTCGACGCGGTGGTCCTCGGGCAGCAGGGTGGGGCTGAAGGCGATCCCGACGTGCGAGCGCTCGGCCAGCCGGGAGAGGGCTTCCGCCAGGGGCAACCCGCTGACCGTGAGGCGCGCGGGGGCGGCCAGCAGGGAGCCGGGCTCGGGGTCGACGCCGGTCCGGCCCCGCAGCAGCGCGATCTGCCCGGGATCCTGCGCGGCGAGGGTGGCTGGGAGGAGGAGGGCCGGGACGAGGATCCTGACGATTCCACCTTCGGCACGGCCACCGCCAACGCCCGGGCGCCCGGCGGCCCGTGGACCAGACCCTCCGGGGCTTCGCTCACGAACCCGCGTCACCATCACGGTTCGCCCACGATGTGCACCCACCGCGTGGGGGCCGAAATGCCGTCGCAGTACCCGTACACGCCTTCGCCCTCGAAGCCGAAGCTCGGCCACGGGGGCAGCACCAGTTCGCCGCCCGTATGCCTGAACCAGTCCGCGTAGTTCGGGCCGACCCCTCGAAGCCGCAGGTCGAGGGTCACGGGGCTCCCGTCTTAGAAGATGTAGAGCGTGTCGCCAAGCTCCCGGAACAGCGTCCAGTCAAGGGTGCGTCCATCGTCTTTCGCACGCATGTCCAGCAGCAGTGCCGCGGTGGCCGAGTCGACCTGGTAGTGGAGTGGAATGCGGACGTACCCGGATGTGTCCGGCAGGGAAAGACGCAGGGTATCCGCCGGCTTCACCAGGTGCGGAATGGACGGTACGGTCATTTCACCGGCGAACGAACCCAGGGGCGATCTTCCGTGGATACGGTACCTGCCCGCTCCGGCGGCCTCCGGAAGCGACGCGGTCAGGCACCTGTAGGGACCGGGCCTGCCACGGTCACGGGCTACGCACTCCCGAAAATCGGTGTCCCCGAACCTGGCCGTCCAGCCCGGTCCCTCCAGGCTTGCGGTGATTTCCGGTGGGGCGTCGTCATACTCACCGTGGGGATGGCCGGCCAGCATGTGGACCACTCGCCCGCCGGACTCGACAAGAAGCGAGAGCACAACCACATCCGGGTCCAGGTCGGCCGGACGGAACATCTCGCAAGCGGGAGAGACGGCCACCGCCAGCGCGACCGGCAACCCACGGACGAACCCCCGCGACCGGCGGGAGCGACGCTTCCCCGGACCGGCTTCCCGTTCCACGTGTCCGTGTTCGGATGGGCGAAAGCTCCGAAGCCGAAACGCCGGGCCGCCTCCCCGTTCAACACCGGCGCGCGCGCTCAAAACCGGAACTCCACGCCGATGAAGGGGATGATCGGCAGTTGCCGCCGATAGGCCCTGTGCCTTCCCACCCCGAATAACCCATGTGAGTCCGGAGTGTTCACGGGGAGGACTGATCCGACGTCCGACGGTCGCCAGCCGACCACGTTGCGCCGGTTGAGAACATTGGCCACGGTCACGTACGGCGCCACCGATCCGCCGCCGAACCACGACACCTCGCTCTCATGGCGCCATCCCACGTCGATCCGGGCGTAGTACGGCAGTCTTGCGGAATTGTACTCGCCCCCGAGCAGCACCGCTTGCTGGTACCTGCCCTCTGGAACCCGCGCGTCCGGACCCGGGACGATGACCAGCCACGGAGTGTGCGGCTGTCCCGAGCCCAGGAAGACCTGCGCGGACCACGAAGTCGCATCGCGCCTGTAGGATGATGCCAGCTCGAATTCGTGGTCGCGGTGGAAACGGGGCGTGTAGGTGCGCGGGCCGACGGTCCGTGATACGCGGGCCCAGCGATAGCTCCCCAGGACCGAAAGCCCCCGGTCCCAGGTCCAGTTCCCCGACGCCTCGATCCCGTGCGCGGTCCCGGAGGCCGGCTCCCAAAGGGACGGATCCACCAGTACGGTGCCCGTGCCCGGGTTCGCGCCCGGATCCGGCAGCCTCAGGTGGTCCATGGTGCGTGCATAGGCGTCCAGGCGGACCCGCAGCTTCCCCCGCGTACCCTCCCACCCGATTGAGAATTCGGTATTGCGCGGAACCGGTGCAGCGCCCACGGGAACGAGTAGATCGTAGGCGAGCAGGCTCGCGAGAAGCGTCTCCTCGTTGCGCAGCGAGGCCAGCGCCTGGTACGAACGGGATCCTGAGATGCGGGCGTTCCACCAGGACGCCGTGTAGCTCAACTCGGCGAACGGAGCGAGGGTGGTCGCGAGTCCCTGGAAGCGGTCCGCCCGCAGCCCCGCCCGGGTCGAGAATCCGCTCCGCAACGGGACCTCCGCGCTCGAGTAGGCGGCCAGCCGCCAGAGGCCGTCGCGCAGGTCGAGCTGTGGGAGGACACTGGTGATTCCGTGCAGGACGTCCGGGAGGTGGACCTCGCCGAGGCGGTAGTCGTGGTGGCCCTGGAACCGCGTCGCCTGCGTCCCCGCCTGGATCGAGGCCCCGCCCGCGTGCCAGGTCACCCGCAGGTCGGCGCGCGTCTCTGCCATGGAACCGTCTCCGGCCAACCATCCGGCCGGGTCATTTTTCGTGGGTGACGAGAAGCCGCCGGTCTGCCGGGAGAGCAGATCGCCGGTGAACCGGCTGTGTCCCAGATTGGCGTCGACGATCGCGCCCGCGCCGAGCCGGTCGCGGTAGTGAGCTGAGAAGACGGCGCTGCCCAACCTGAGCGAGGTCTCCTCGACCTCCCTGCGCCATCCGTAGTACGCGATAGGGATGTATGCGATGTCGGTGTCGGTGCGGTTGATCGATTCGGAGTTCAGGTAGGCGCTCACCGAGAACCGGCGGACCCCGCCCAGATCGGTGGTGACCTTGGCGTGCAGATCATGAAAGGAATAGGGGTCCAGGTCACCCTCGTAGTAGCGGGCGTCGTCGTAGAATACCCCGATTCTGCGCAGCCCCTGCGCGACCGACCTGAGCAGGATGCCGGGATTGGAGCGCCGCACGCCGACCAGATAGGATACGCTTCCTCCGATCGGTCCCTCCACGGAGAACCTGGACGAAGCGAGCCCCAGGGAGCCGGCCGTGCGCAGCCGGTCGCGGGAGCCGTCCCGGGTCGCGATGTCGATGGCGCCCGACAGCGACCCGACGGCGAGGTTGTCCGCCCCCGGCCCCGCCAGCACCGTCGCGCGCTTCACGACTTCCGGATTGATCGCGGAGATGAAGCCCCCGAAGTGAAAGGCGTTGAAGAGCCGCATGCCGTCG
Organism: uncultured Gemmatimonadaceae bacterium; assembly: GCA_964615515.1. GTDB lineage: Bacteria > Gemmatimonadota > Gemmatimonadetes > Longimicrobiales > Gaopeijiaceae > Bin94. The sequence continues at coordinate 1,277 of CAZTOF010000702.1, read as the reverse complement.
AGCAGCACCGGCGTTCCGTGGCTGGCGCCGCCGCGAATGTAGGGGAGCGAGGTGAAGTCGGAGGGTGCCGACGCCGAGGGAGCGACCGCGGTCGCGCGGCCCACGTCCGTTTCGAGCATCGCCGGAAGGCTACGGAGAAGGACCGTGTCGATGACGAAGCCGTCGCGCGAGAAAGAGACCGGGCCCCCGGGACGTTCGCCGCCGACCACGTCGAGACCTTCGAGGCCGATCGGCGCGGGACTGAGCAACGCGCGCAACGGGCTGGCGGGCAGTGAGTCGTAGGTGCGGGCCCAGGCGTAGCCGATCGCGCCTGCGTCGACCCGCACGGGCACCGAATCCGGAACCACCGGTACCACGAACGCTCCGAACCGGTCCGAGATCCCCGCCCCCGCCGCCTCGCCGCCGAGCGGCGTCACCGTGACCCGGGCGAAGGCGACCGGTTCCAGGCTGATGCTGTCTTGAAGGACGCCCGTGAGGGTTGCCGCGGCGTGACCCCGCCCTCGAATGTCCCCGTCCGCAACGAGGAGCCCGGGCTTTGCCAAGGGCACCACGACGACCTGGGACCCCAGCTCGACATAGCCCAGATCGGTGTCGGCCAGGAGCCGGTCCAGGGCGCGGGCCGTGTTGAGGGCCGTGCAGGGGCAGTCGACTCGGTGGTGGGCGGGCATCAGGGTGGGACTGAAGGCGATCTGGACGCGCGAGCGTTCGGAAAGCCGGGAGAGGGCGTCGGCCAGGGGAAGCCCGCTGACCGTGAGGTGGGCGGGAGTGGCGAGAAGGGAGCCGGGTTCGGGGTCGACGCCGACCCGGCCCCTGAGCAGCGCGATTCGTTGCGGATCCTGTGCGGCCAGCGCAGCCGGGAGGAGGAGGACGGCGAGAGGGACCAGCGCGGCACCCCTGCGCCAACCGGTTGCGGGCCCCGTCATGACTCCACCTCCTCGCCGCGGGCCCCGATTCGCACCACGCCCCCGCCGATGCTGCAACTCGCGTCTATCACGCCGCACACCACGGTCATCACCTCTTCGAGCGACTTCGACGAGAACCACATCGTCAGCGTCCTGTCGAGCAGCGCCGGGTCGGCGATTTCCACCTCAGTGCCGTACCGCTCCCCGACTTCGCGCATCGCCGCCGCCAGCGGCGTGTCCTGAAAGACGAGGAAGCCGCGCATCCACCCGGCCACCTCCTCGATCGGCGGCGCACTCGTGACCGGCCCGGGCGTGCCCCGCACGAGCCGTGTCGCCTGGCCCGCCCCCACCTCCACTCCCTGGGCCGGTCCATCC
>CAZTOF010000701.1:0-11525 GCA_964615515.1 uncultured Gemmatimonadaceae bacterium | reverse complement strand
CCCCACCCCGAAGCTCTCCCCCCAGCGCAGGAGTTCGCCGTAGTGTTTCCCAGGTTCAGCGCCCGCCTCGTTCGCGAAGCGCTCGCCGACACGCCCGTGGTGTTCGTGATGGGGGCGCGGCAGGTGGGGAAGACGACCCTGGTCCAGGAGCTGATCGACGACGGCTGGGAGTACATCACCTTCGACGACAGCGCGCAGGCGGAGGTGGCCCGGGCGGATCCCGTCGGCTTCATCCGCAATCTTCCGGCCGGGAGGATTGCGCTGGACGAAGTGCAGCGGGTGCCGGAGACCCTGCTCGCCATCAAGCAGGCGGTGGACGAGGACAGGACGCCGGGGCGCTTCCTCCTGACGGGATCGGCGAATGCGCTGCTGCGCCCCAGGGTCTCCGATGCGCTGGTCGGAAGGATGGAGGCCGTTCGCCTCGCGCCGCTGTCGGAGTGCGAGGTCGCCGGTCGGGAGCCGAGCTTCCTGAGCGCCCTGCTCCGGGGCGAGGCGCCGTCGGCCGAGGACGTGCGGGTCAGGGATCACCTGGTGCGAAGGATCGTGACGGGCTGCTTCCCGGAACCGGTGTCGCGGGCGAGCGAACGACGGGCGACGGCCTGGTATCGGCAGTACGTGAATACGCTCATTCAGCGGGATGTGACCGATCTGCCCGGGATCGGGCATGTGGAGGCCATGGCAAGACTGCTCCGGCTGACCGCCGTGCTTTCGGGACAGCTGGTCAACCTCGCCGATCTCGGGGGCAGGCTCGGCCTGAACCGTATCACGGCGGGGAAGTACCTGGCCCTCCTGGAGCAGCTCTTTCTGGTGGAGCGCGTCCCGGCCTGGCACGCCGCCGAGACCGCCCGCCTGGTCAAGGCGCCCAAGATGCACGCCGTCGACACCGGGCTGATGTGCGCGGTGCGCGGGATCAATCGGCGAAGGCTGCTCGGAAACCCCGCCGACCTGGGGGCGCTGCTGGAGACGTTCGTGTACAGCGAACTCAGGAAGCAGTCGCTCTGGGTGGACGAGCCCCTGGCCTTCCACCACTACCGGGACAAGGACAAGGTCGAGGTGGACATCGTGATGGAAAGTGCGTCGGGTGGATGCTATGGGGTCGAGGTCAAGGCGGCGGCCTCGCTGCGGGCAAGGGACTTCACGGGACTGAAGAGGTTCCGGCGCGTGGCGGGGAGGAGGTTCCGCATGGGGGTGCTGCTGTATGACGGGGATCACACGACGGCGTTCGGGGAGGGGCTGTTCGCGGTGCCGGTCGGGGCGCTGTGGGGTCACGGTTGACTGTCCCGGCGCCTGACCAGCCGGAGTAAGATCGGCGGGATCGACGCGTGGGACTGAGCGACGTGAGGCCGCCCGGAAATCCTTCCCGGTATTTGAAGTGCACCGCCAGGCCCGAAGCGGATGACATGCCGGGCTGGGTCGTACTCCTCGACCTCGAGCTGCTCGAGGGTGACCCGGAGGGCCACCAGGAACGGATCGACTCGCTGTGGAACCAGAAGCAGCTCAGCGTGGCTGTGATCGCGTGTTGGGCATGGCTGGAAGCGCACTTCGGCGTCGAGGTTCGCAGAGGTGGCTATTTCATGCTCACCAGGGAGTGGATGGAGCAGACTCGGCAAGACCGGGTTGCAGCCCTGGAAGCGCTGGTCTCCGCCCAGGACCGGCATTGGGAGATGACCGGAGAATACGCGGCGCGAGTCGAGGACCTGCCGGACTTCGGCGTCCTGTCCGACTACGGCCTTCCGGATCACCTGCAACTCGAGCTGAGCAGGACCGGCGGTGGCTGGCAGCCGCGGTTGGAACCGGAGAAGGAATGGTTCCGGCCACAGCCCCACCCCATGGGGGCGGCATACCACTGCTTCGCCTTCGCGGGAGAGGTGCCTGAGGGGTGGGAGGCGATGCGGCTTGGCGGACAGCCCGGGCCCGGGGAGCGGGAGCCCGCGTGCTTCTGGCCGGAGACCCTGGTCCGGTCGGTGAGGCGCGGCTGACTCCGTACCGGAGTTCCGACGGCCACGTCGCCGAGGCCCCGGTGCAGCCATGTTTGCCGATCCCCCCGAACGGAGGGTTGGGGAGAAGAGCGCGACCGGGTCACGCCGTGGGCCGGCAGCGCCACCGGCGGGGTGATGGGTGCCGTAGAGCCTGCGGGAGGGTCACGGCCCGAGCACGCCCACCGGAATCACCACCACGCCGTCCGGACGCTCGTATCCGAAGCCGGTGGAGGTCACCACGGCGAGCGCTGCCGGGTTGCCCCAACGGCCCGTGTCGACCCGCCCGGCGAAGGTGAGGAGCGTCCTCGCAGCGTCTTCAATCCGGCCCACGCCCAGCTTGATCTCGAACGCGGCCCATCGCCCGGGTCCCGCGTCGACGATGGCGTCGACCTCCAGACCGGTGTTGTCACGGTAGTGGTACACCCTGGCGCGCATCGCCTGCGCGTAGACCCGCAGGTCCCGCACGACCATGGACTCGAACAGGAGGCCGAACCACGGAACGTCCCGGAGGAGGTGCTCCGGCCCGGCCCCGAGTGCCGCGGTCGCGAGCGAAGGATCCACGAAGTGCCGCTTGCGCGAGGTCCGGAGGCGGGAGCGCGAGCGCAGGTGGGGTGCCCAGGCGGGCTGTTGTTCGACGACCATCAGCTGTTCGAGCGCGGCCAGGTAGGAGCGCGCGGTCCCCTCGTGGAACGCGGGGTCGGAGCCCTGGGTGTCGCGAGCCATGGTCGCCGCGGTTGCCGCGGTTGCCGTGTTGCGTGCGAGTGACTGCAGGAAGCGCGCGACTCTCTCCGGGTCGCGTCTGACTCCCCCTGCACGACTGATGTCCACCCGGCAGATCTCGGCCAGGTAGTCCTCGTTCGCGAGCATCGCCGCATCACTGGAGCTTCGGCGCAGGTGACCCGGCCACCCTCCCACGCAAAGCACTTCGGCCAGGGCCTCCAGCGACAGTTCGCTCGATGTGCTGCGCGGGGGGACTACCGTCCATCAGCCGCTTGAGCGATACGTGGCCGGTGGAGTGTCCCAGCTCCCGCAGCGACATCGGACGAAGCCGAAGCCGGCTCATTCGGCCAGCCCCGGTGTGCCGCGCGACATCGTCGGCGGGCACCGCAGAGCCGGTCAGGATGAAATGCCCCAGCCCCGGCCGGTCGTCCACGGCCCGCCGGACATGGTTCCATATCGCCGGTTCCGCCTGCCATTCGTCGATCAGCCTCGGAGACGCTCCGGAGAGCAGCAGTGCGGGGTCCACGGCCATGGTTTCGCCGACACGGGGGTCGGAGTCCATGAGCACCTCGCTCGCCGCCGCCTGGCGTGCGGTCGTGGTCTTTCCGCACACCCGCGGTCCCTCGATGACGACCGCACCGGAGGCAGCGAGGCGCCAGGCCAGCTCGTGGTCGGCGATTCGGGGCCGGTAGTCTGCCTGTTCTTCGGGGTCCATGGCGCTCAAGATGGGTTGGCAATCACGGAATTGCAATGCTCCTGGCCATGGAATCGCAATCGGCATGGCGGTGGAATCGCAACTGAGGGAGGGGTGTTAGGTTTCATTGCAACAACTCCTCCTATGTCCGTAATATCACCGCGTAGGTGAATGATGGATGCGTCTGTTCAGCTTCAACAAGTCGATCATGGATCGGGTCCGGGCAAGCGTTTCATCTGGTCAGTTGGGTCCGCGCCCGCCGCCACGCTTCCTTGCCGGGAATCCCCCGGCTGAACCGGAGTGTGAACTCCGGGCCGGGTGACAGAAGCTCCGCCGCGGCCGTGTGGGTCCTCGTGGCGGAGGGAAGACCGCCGAGTATGGCATGCACTTGGCGGGTGGTGCGGTCGCGCAGGATCGCCATGGGCTGCTCGCTGTATTCGTCGAGCGTGGCCGACCCTCCGGGCCCGACCAACGTGATGCTCGATAGGCGGTCCTCCCACCCGGCCCGCAGCGGCAACGTGAAGGCGAAGCCGCTGCCGCGGCCCTCCGCCGCCACGGACATGGCGAACCTCAAAGAGAAGAGTTCGCCGCCCTCTCCGTCGCGGCCCACAATGCGGTACCCTCCTTCCTTCTCCGCCAGCGCCGGAGGGGCATCCAGGACGAATGCCGGCTTGAGGAACGGAATACCGTCCTCACGGGAGCCTCCCCACAACAGAAGTGACCTTGCGAGCGGGGGGGACGCCTTTGGGGCCATGGCCTGGGCCGTCCGGTAGTTCATAGCCTTGGTGAAGTGGTAGTCGCTGATCCACTTGGGACTGCAGTAGCCCATCAGGTCCAAAGTCGCGGGCGCCACAAGCCCCCGGCTGTTCCATCCCCACGCCCCGATGACTCCCCCCTCATGGGGGTAATCCGGGTCTGCGCTGTAAGCGCCGCCGCCGCAGGGGGCGTGCAAGAGGCTCAGGTTGTGGCCGAACCCGTGCGCCATCACCGATTCGTCGGGCACCGCGAAGCTCGACTTGGCCCCGATGAACGCCAGTCCCCGGATTGCACCGCTGGTCCGGGTCATCGTCCCCATGTAGTAGCCGTCTCCACCCTCCATGAGCCGAATCGCCTTCGTCTTGAGTAGCAACATGACGGGGTTGTTGTTGGTGCTCCACACGGGCCGGTGCGCCACCACCTCCATGTCGCCGATCGGGAGCAGCGTACGGGTGGAGTGCAGCAGATGACTGTGGTCGGGGTGGTCCTCCATCGAGTCGACAACGGCGATGATCGAACTATCCGGATCCGAGGTCCACGGGAACGGGATCGCGGTGAGGTCGAAGGTCGGCGTTTGGCGGACGTCCACCTTCAGGCGCCCCGATTCCGGGATTCGCTTGGGAACCCCGAGGTATTCGGGCAGCGTGTCGAGGACGTGGATCACCAGTTCGAGTCCCGGCTGCACAACGCCGGGGTCCAAGGAGAGGTTCACCGACTTCGACAGGTCGCCTTCGTCGGCCTCGGTGGGAATGGGCCCCGCCTTGCCGGCGACATGCTCGTGGTGGATCAGCTAGTCACGGGCGTAGAACAGGGCCGCGATGCCGGGTATGTCGACCGAATTGGCTGTGTCCGCGGTGATGAACACCCGAAGGAGTGCCCTCTCGTACGCCACCAGCGGAACCGGGCGCGTCCTCGACTGCACCGCCTGGACCAGGTACGCCTTCGGAAGGGTGTCGCACGAACTGCACGAGCGCGCATGTGGGGCGGCATCCAAGACCAAGTCTCGGTCATCGACCCCCGAAACGCCGGTGACGGGTGCCGCCCCGCGGTTCGGGGTCATCGAGTCCGAGCAGCCCGCGGTGGCGGTCACCGCAAGCCAGCATGCAGCGGAACGAAGCTGGCGCCATGGTTTACTGTACATCCCACTCTCCTCCTGTCCGGTTGGGGGGTGCTGCCCCGCTCTCACGGACGGTTAGTTGTTGGGGTCGAAAGTAGCTGACGGACCCGACTTGAGGCAGCGAGGATCGGGTGGGCAACGTGTGGTCTACGGACATCCACCCGGTCAAGCGATCCCCGGGTTTCGGGGATCCCGCAGCGGGTCGTTGTGGGCCGAAGGTGCGGAGGGTCACCGGGCTGGATGCGAGGCCACGACAAGCGTAGTCGGTGGTGTTGGGCCGGGTGTCGTTGGCGGGTCTCATCGGCTCAGGCCGCATGGTTGAGTTTATCGAAGTTCGCGACACCGGCGGCGAGTAGAACGAGTGGAAGCGCATACCTCATGGTGCTCTCGTCTCCGTTGACTGGGGTTCCTTGGGATGAGGGGTCTTTTGTCGTATCGGTGGAAGTGGCGGGCACATGGTTGCGGCCAGCTTGGCGAAACGGGACTCTACGGCGCTCCCGCTTCTCACTTCGACCTGCCTCGAGGTGCAGGCGGGCGCCGGGCCTCGATGCGCACCTCACGGCGGGAGAACGGCCACCGGACGGATCCTGGCGGTGGAGGAATCACCCGGATGACGCGGCCATCGGTGGCCACGACGGTAACAGGCCCCCACGCGACATCGTCGCCCAGGTCGAAGATTGCCGGGTCGTCTTCTCTTGGCGGCGCCGGTGGGGGAAGGTTGGGATCGGGCAGTTCGTAGTCGTCGGCGAGGGACGCGTCGACTTCGTAGCCGATCGCGTCCATGGACTGGAGGGTGATGGCGCTGATGGGCGCGTCGTCGCTTCTGAGGTTGATCGTAGGGCTCATGACCTCATCTCTGAAGACGTTCTCCCGCCAATGGCTGTAGACACGTAGCTGAACGGGCACCTTCTTTCCGTTGTAGTCGTCGCCGCCAGCGTCGTTGAACGCCGCGATCGCCAGCTTGCCCTTGAAGTGGGCGTCTGAGCCCTTGTCGATCAGATCGAACTTGTCCCAATGGTATCCGCTGAACCCGAGCGCATGGGCCAATTCGTGGAACGCGACGGCGACAAGAGCATCGTTGTCCAACATCCGGTCGATGTCGTCCTCGTCAAAGACCGCGCGAGATAGGATCGGCGAATCGTCCGAACCGCGGGACCAGCAGTATCCAGCATAGGCGAGGGTGCCGCCCTCGCCGTCGATGCTGTCCACATCCACCCAGAACAGGTGGTCGTCCACTGTGCCAACATCACCGTAGAGGCCACCGCATTCGACCCTGCGGTTGAACGTGACGTCCGAGAGTTCAGTTTCTCTGAGAACCGCCGCCCACTTGGCTCTCGCCTTCTCCATGTGCGAGCGGACGGTACTCGAGACATCGGACGTGAACCACATCTCCAGGTCGAACACCTCCCGATTCCGGCACCTTGGCCCAAACCACCCGTCCATTCTGTTGAGCCAAGTGGTAAAGGCGTTCGCGGCAGGCGCGCAGAGACCGCTGTTTTCCCCAAACCAAAAGCGAGTCAGATCCTCCAGATCCAAGAAGGTGTACGGGACCTCGCCTCTCAACTGGTTCGCGCTGACGTACAGATGCTTCAAGCCTTTGACGCGGCCGAGTTCGGGAGGAAGCGAGCCGGTCAGTTCGTTCCCGTAGAGCCATAGGTACTCCAGGCTCGCGAGATTCCCGAGCTTCGGCGGAATCCCACCCGACAACCGGTTCAAGGGAAGCGACAGGTACCGTAGGCGAGAGAGATCGCCGAGTTCACGTGGGATCGTGCCCGTCAGGTCGTTGTCGTAGAGGAAGAGCTCTTCCAGGTTGTCGAGGTCGGCAAGCTCACGGGGAATGGAGCCAGTCAGCGAGTTGCTGCTGAACCATATCTCCTTGAGGTCGGACAGGCTGCCGAGTTCACGGGGAACGGGACCGGTCAGAGAATTGTAGCCGAGTCCCAGGTGTTCGAGGTTCGACAGGTTCTCCAACCCCTGGGGAATGGGGCCGGTCAGAGAATTGTACCCGAGCCACAGGACCGTTAGGCGCGACAAGTCAGTCAGCCCGCGTGGGATCGTGCCGGTCAGCAGGTTGTCGCTGAGATTCAGGAAGTCGAGACGCGAGAGGTTGGCAAGTTCTTTGGGAATGGAACCGGTGAGGAAATTGCTGCGTATCCACAGGCTTTCGAGATTGGTCAGGTTTCCAAGTTCAGGCGGAATTGGACCGGCCAGCGAGTTTTCGGCGAGCCACAACTCCTTGAGGTTGGAGAGGTTGGCCAGTTCGGGAGGGATCCGGCCCGTGATCCCGTCGGACAGGATTCTGTCTGCGGCGGGGGATGAAGCGGCCACCACCGCCACAGGGTCTCTCCGCATCGCCGTGGCCCCCCTGCCATCGCCGTTGCCGACGAACACTGGAGGGCTCTCGTCGACGCGGTTCATGGCGAGATCAAGCTGCTCGAGGAAGCGTAACTTCCCGACGACGGCCGGGATTTCGCCAGTGAGGCCGTTGTCTCTCAGATCCAATAGGACAACCCTTCCTATCTCATTCGTCGTGACTCCGTACCAGGCGTCCAGCGGAGCATCGGTCATCCAGTTTGTGTTCGAGGTCCATCTGGAACCGCCCAGCGAGTTGTAGAGCACTAGAAGCACCCGCCGGTCCGGGTTAAGGATCTTGACCCTGAAGGTCTGCCGGGCCGTAAGCCCTTCGGGATCCCGGGCCGTCACGGTTACCATGGCCGCACCAATCAGGACTCCACTCACCGTCACCACGCTTCCGGACACGGACACGCTCGCGTGGGCAGGGCTCGAGGAACTGGCGGCATACGTCAGCGGATCCCCGTCCGGGTCAGCGAAGTGCTCCGCCACATTGACGTCCGCTATGGTGTCCATCTCCACCTCGATGTCCGCTATCGACCCCACCGCCACCGGCGCCCGGTTTGGGACCGTCACCTGGAATGCCTGCTGGGCCGTTAGTCCGGCCGGGTCACGGGCTGTCACCGACACCGTGGTCGTACCCTTCGCAATCGCCGTAACCGTCACCGTGCTTCCCGCCATCGTCACCGTGGCGGTAGTTCCGTTCGAGGACATTGCGCTGTAGGTCAGTGGCTGCCCATCCGGTTCGGTGAAATACGCAGCCGCGTCCACCGTCCCCAACTGGCCAGCGACAACCGTCATGGGGGGCATGGTGCCCCTCGGCTCCGGGGCCCGGTTCGGTACCATTACCTGGAAGGTCTGCTGGCCCTGCAAGCCACCCGGATCCGTCGCCGTCACCGTGACTGCCGCGCTTCCGGGCAGCACTGCGGCAACCGTGATGTTCGGCCCCGAGGCCGACGCCGTGGCCACCGTGGAGTTCGAGGATGTCGCCGAGTAGCTGAGGACATCGCCGTTCGGGTCGTTGAAACACGCGGTGACGGAGGCCGACTCCCTGGCGTGGACCGTCACCTGGGGTGCAGCCCCGCATGGGGCGGGGGGCTGCGGGCTTTCGCACGCCGCAAACCCGAACGCCATCAGCACCGCAGGGATCGCTCCCGGGCGACGACGAGGCGTGGATACCATGTTGTCGGACACCGAAATCCTCCTCCTCTCTGTTCCGCCCGCTTAGGGGCTGATGATCGGGAAAGGGCAATGCCAACGGTTACGCAGGTCCGCCCTCTGGCCGACGGACATTCGCCCTAGGTCGACCGAGCTGGTGGCCGCTCGGATCCAGCCTTCCATCTCCACCCTCACACCACCGCTCACGTCCTCACCCGTACAGCCGGTTACGACGGTTTCCATCGCGCAGGCCACACTCACGGTCCAGGTCCGGGCGGGCGCCGGGGCTCGACGGTCACGTCGGGCTGGCGGAGCGGCCTGCGGACTGCGCCCGGCGGTGGAGGAATCACCCGGATGACGCGGCCATCGGCATCGAGGACGGTGACGGGTCCCCACACGACATCGTTGCTCAGATCGAAGACCCGCCCCGTCCTCCGGCGGGCCTGGATGTCGTCGGAACCGGGCAGCTCATAGTCGTCGGCTCTGGACACATCCACCTCGTAGCCCGCATCGGCCATCGCCTGCAGGGTGATGGCGCTGATGGGAACCTCGTCATTCTCCAGGTCGATCAAGGAAGTCATGATCTCGTCTCCAAACACGGACTCCCGCCAATGACTGTGGACCCTCAGTTGAACCGGCACCTTCTCTCCGTCGTAGTCCTCGCCTCCCGCCTCATCGAACGCCTCGATGGCAAGCTCACCCTCGAAGTGCGGGTCGTCACCCTTGTCGAGCAGGTCCAACTTGTCCCAGTGCCCTCCGCTGAACCCGAGGGCATGGGCCATCTCGTGGAACATCACCGGGACCAGCGCGTCCTGATCCATCATCTCCTCAACGTCGGCCTCGTCAATCCAGGTGGCCGACAGCAGTGGCGAGTCATCCGCCCGCCGGAAGAAGCAGTAGCCCGCATAGGCCAGCACACCCCCTTCGCCGTCGATACTGTCGACATGCACGAAAATCAAGTGGTCGTCCACGGTGCCGACAAAGCCCGAAAGGCCATGGCAGCTGAGCGTCCTGTTGACCGTGATGTCGTCCAGCTCCGTGTCTTCCAGGACCGCCTCCCATTCGTCCCTCGCATCCCTCACCTCCGAGCGTACAGTGCTCGATACGCCGGAGGTGAACCGCATGTCCAGGTCGAACGTCTCCCGCGCGGACACGGTGACCTTGAAGGTCTGCGTGGCGGACAGGTCGCCCGGATCGGTGGCGGTTACGGTCATCGTGGCGGTGCCGGCCGCCACAGCTACGATTGTCACGGTGCTGCCCGACATGGAAGCCGTGGCGACCGAGGTCCGAGAGGACTCGACGGAGTAGGTCAGTTCGTCCCCGTCGGGGTCGCTGAAGTAGTCCTCCACATCGAGGGACACGGTATCGCCCTCCGTCATCGTCTGGTCCGGAATCGTACCGACTGCCTCCGGCGCCCGGTTCTCGCGGCAGACCGGTCCTCCGATGTGGTTCCTGATCGAATCGAGCCATGCCTGGAAGGACGAGTCGTCGGGAGAACACAGGCCCGTGTCGTACCACCAGAAAGTCGTCAAGGATAGACTCCGGTACTCCAACGGGATAGTGTCGGCCAAAGCGGGGTTGGAACTGATCCGCAGTCGTTCAAGGTTGCTTAGGTTACCCAGTTCGCGTGGAATCGCACCGTCCAGCGAGTTGTCGTTGAGCCACAGGGATTCGAGGTTGGACAGGTTGCCCAGCTCGCTGGGAATCGGCCCGTCCAGCGAGTTGTCGTTGAGCCACAGTCCGATGAGCCGTGACAGGTTGCCCAACTCAGGCGGAATCCCGCCCGTTAGCGAATTCTCGTCGAGCAAAAGCCATTCGAGACTCGACAGGTTTCCGAGCTCGGGCGGAATCGCACCGGCTAGGTCATTGCCGCTGAGGTCCAGACTCCAAAGGCCGGCGAGGTTTCCAAGTTCAGGCGGAATCGCACCGGCCAGGCCATTGCCGCCGAGTCCCAGACGCCAAAGGTTGGCGAGGTTTCCGAGTTCGGGCGGGACCGGGCCGGTCAGATCATTGCCGCCGAGTCTCAGATCTTCCAAGTGGACTAGCGTGGCCAACTCCGGTGGTATCTCACCGGTGAGCAGGTTGTTGCCCAGTTCCAGTCGGCGGAGATTGGTAGCATGGCTGAGCTCGAGCGGGATCGGACCGGTCAGGTCATTCCCGTAGAGTCTCAGAGCTTCCAGGCGGGACAGCTCGCCAAGCTCCAGTGGTATTGGCCCTCGAAGGCCGATCCCCACTACCGTCGTCACCACCAAATCTGTCATGTCGAGGCCGACGACGTGCCCGGAGGCATCGGTATCGACGCCGTACCACTCGTCCAGCGGGCGGTCGCTCAGCCAGTTGTCGCTACGCAACCAGTTCGCCCCGTCCGTCGCCTCGTAGAGTGCCACCAGCACGTCACGGTCCGGCGAGATGACGGTCACGTTCGCCCGCTGCCGAGCGGCGAGACCCTCCGGGTCGCTCGCCGTAACGGTCACTGTAGCGTTTCCGGCTGCAACGGGCATTACCCGCATGGCCGTGCCCGACACGGAGACGTTGGCCACTGCGGAGTTGGAAGACGCGGCTGAATAGGTCAGCGCATCCCCGTCTGGATCGCGGAAGTACTCCGCCAGGTCCAGGACCGCCGAGCTGTCCGCCTCCACCTCGATGTCCGCGATCGTTCCCACCGCCACCGGCGCCCGGTTCGGAACCGTCACCTCGAAGGTCTGCCGCGCAGTGAGGCCCTCCGTGTCCTCGGCCGTGACCGTCACGG
>CAZTOF010000700.1:0-7346 GCA_964615515.1 uncultured Gemmatimonadaceae bacterium | reverse complement strand
ATGCCGAGACTGAGCGACCACCTTCCGATTGTGTGCGAATTCGACTAGCGGGGACAGCCGTTCAGCGCGACCCCCTACCGCCCCACCACCCGCTTCACCACCACCCTGTTCAGCCCGACTTCGTCCCTCTCCACGAACGCCAGCAGTCCCCCCGGACCGAACGCGGTCGGCATGGCGGTATCGCTGGGATAGCTCCCCAGGTAGCGGCCGTCCGCTGTGAGCACGTCGATCGGGCCATCGCTGAGCAGGTCCTCGCCCCGGCGGCGCACCCAGATCTCGCCCTCCCAGGTTGTGCGCATGTCGACGACGACCGGGATCTCGTCCGCTGACGGCAGGGCTTCGAGATAGGCGCGTCTCGTTCTCTTCAAACCCTCCAGCATCATGTCGCGCGGAAGACCACCGACGGCATCGCCTGTCCTCCCATCGATCACCCGCTGTGGCTGCGCGCTCATCGAGGCTTCCATGGCCACGTATTCATCCAGCTGCCGCTCGATTTCCGCCTCCAGGATTCGGTCCGTCACCGGCTGCGGGAAAAACGGGCGACGCAGGATCCGGGAGACCGCGCCGTCCGGCCCGGTGAGCTTGATCGCGTAGGTCGTGGAGTCGGAGAACGCTATGCTGCCACCGGGAAGCGGACCCACGAAGAGCCCCGGATCGAAGGTGCGCGGAGGCGGCGTCTGGTCGCCGGTTGTGATCTCGTGCCCGTTCACACGGAACGTGATGATGCCGGCGGACGGAGGGGCCCACGCGTAAGTGATCGTCTCCCTGACCACGGCATCGCCGTCGAGCGCGAGGCGAACGATCGCGCGTTTGCCGGGCGGATCGTCCGCGCCGGGCGGCCGCATCCCCTCGATGATCGTCAGCCCGCCCGACACCACAACCGCATCTCGCTCGCCGCCGTCAGGATAGATCCGTCCGCGAACGTTGAGCAGGTCGTCCCCTGCCCGGACGTTACGGTCGAGTGTACCGTCTGTGCCAAAAACCTGGAAGGAGCGATGCCCGGCAATGTCGCCCACGACCGCGCGTCCATCCGCCATGGCCGTCAAGAGGTCCGGAAAGCTGAACTCGCCCGGACCCTCCCCGCGCCGCCCGATGAATCTCACGAGGTCACCGGCCGGATCGACGACAACAACCCTGTACGCGTGAAGGTCGAGAAGGTAGAGGCTGCCCGCGCCGTCGAAGGCCGCTTCGAAGATTGTCCCGAACTGCTGCCATTCCGGCCCGTCGAACGAGCCGACCCGGAACATCTCCTCGAATTCGACCGTGAGCGGGCTGTCCTCGGCGGGAAGTTCGATGATTTCCTGGGCTGTTGCGGGGATCGCGGACGGGAGCCACAGAGATAGTGGGATCGCGGACCGCAAGCACTGCATTCCGCGGTGAGTGGGCCCGGTCACGATCAGGAGCCGATATTCCGGGTGTAGACGAACTCCCGATCAACCATGGGTTCTACCATCCTGCCCCCGGAGTTCCTCAAGCCGCCTGCACGCGTCAGGACGAGAGCGCCGTCCCTCGTGAGTTCAAAGCGGTCGGAAACCCAGCCGACGCCCGGTATCGTGCGTCGCACGACCGGTGTCCCGGCCTCCCACCTCAGCGTCAAGGACTGCTGTACTTCGCCGTCCTCGCCAAGCACCTCGATCGGGGCGCCGTCAAGAGGTATCGCGGCGGAAAATCCCGGTTGATCGCCGGAAAGCCGGAAGATCGAGTCGCTCACCTCCAGTCGGAATCGCTCTGCCCGCACGGCCATCACCGCGCCAAACCTCTGGGTTGTGACTGCAGTGAACCCGTAGCCATCCCGGGACGCGAAGTGCAAAGCCACGGGTTCACGGTCCGCGGCTTCGAGCACCCATTCGCCGTTGTAGGGGAGTAGCGTCACGATGTCTGGGGCGGGAACGGGGCCGGCGGCGCAGCCGACAACGGCCAGAACGGGCGCTCCGGCGATTCCAATGACGGCCGGTCGAAGGCATCGGGTCATTCCGGACTCCTTGCTCGAAAGAACATTCAAGCCTCCAGAGCGTTTTACCAGGACACGTGGCACGACGTTCCGTCTTGACGCGAGATTGGAATACGTATACGGTACTAGATATACGTAGACGTACTCCGTGGAAATAGCGTGAAACAGAAGCTCACAATCACCGTGGATCCCGAAGTGCTCGTCGCCGCAAAGCGGCATGCGCGATCGCGGGGCGTGTCGCTGTCGGCGTTAATCGAGCGCGCGTTACGGGCCGAGGCGACCGTCGGCGAGCCATCCTTCGCGTCACGTTGGAGGGGCCGCTTCCAAGCCGCCGATCTTGACGATCCGCTTTACGACGCGTTGGCCCGTAAATACCTGTGATCCTGATCGACACGGACGTGCTCATCGACGTGGCGCTTGATCGTCAACCGTTCTCCAATGCGGCTTCCGAACTGCTCGATCGCCTGCAGACGGGGCCGAAGCGTGCATTCGTCGCGTGGCACACCCTGTCGAACTTCTACTACCTTGTCGCGCCTTCGCACGGCGGTTTGGATGCGCGGGAGTTCATCACCGAACTGGTCCGCTTTGTAGCCGTGGCGGAGTGCGGTACAGATGCGATCGCCTACGCCGTCCGGCTGGATATGGCCGACTTCGAGGACGCAATGCAGGTCGCCGCGGCGCGCGCTTGCGGTGCCGGTTTCGTCGTCACCAGGAACGCGAGGGACTTCAGGCGCTCGCCGATCCCCGCGATCACGCCGTCGGAAGCGCTGGAAGCGTTGTTCTGAGGCGGGGCTTCGACGGGCTCCAGCAGTTTCCTCGGTCAGTGCTGAAGCTATCGTTGACAGCCTGTCACACTGCCTTCATCGGTCCGATCGACAAATTGTGTGAATCGGATGGCTTCACTCAGGGCTTCTCGGAAGCCATCCGGAGCATCGATCCATGCGTTGTGATTGCTCCGTGTCAGCACCGTGACCTTGATCTGAGGACAGTCACGAGAGAGTTCCTGCCACTGGGGCGCTCCGGGGCCGAGGTAGTCATGGTCACCCTGGACAACCGCTATGGGGACAGGATGTGTGGTGATCACGTCCGAGAAGTCGAGGGTGTCCGGCAGGCTGCCGCTCACCGCCATGCCTACGTGGTGATTGTAGTAGACGGCACTGCCGGCAGCAGTCGCCTCGCGCCAGCGGCTCAAATCCATGATCGTGATGGGCGCCTGGCTTTGGATACGCCAACGCATCGTTGACTGCCTGGGCGTATCTTCACTTGCATCCTCGGGCAGGCCCGCCGCTCGAAGCACTTGCCCGATTTCTTCATCGCGGTCGAGTAGCTGGCCCTGTCTTACCCGCATTTCCTCGCCCAGCCCGGCCACCCCGCGTTCCGTCTTCGGTGGAAAAGCCGCAGCCAGGATGAGTCCGGCTACGTTCTCGGGATGGCCTTCGAAATACTTGAGCGCGATCAGGCTGCCCCACGAATGCCCGAAGAGGACGAGTTGCTTCTGACCAATAGCTTCGCGAAGAGTCTCCAGGTCGTTGACAATCACCTCGGCGGTCAACGCGGGGACGTCAGCGTCCGGGATTGGCGACATCAAGCTGCCGCGCTGATCGAACAGGATGAATGTTGCCTCTTTGGTGTGTGGACGTAGCGCGTCAACGATGTAGTAGAAGTTGTTCCCCGGCCCCCCGTGAAGGAAAACGACAGGCGGCCCCTCGCCAAGCTCGGTGACATAGAGTCGTGCTTGTCCGTCCTCTGTCGGCAGGTACCAGGCGTTCTGTTGAAGTTCACCGAAGACATCCAATGCGTTGTCGAGGGAGCAGCTACTTGCGACAACGGAAGACAAAGCAAGTCCGGCAGCGAGGCCGGCAGAGCGCATTTTCATTGGAACGGACGTGTGAGAACGAGGGGCAGGGGCGGAAGCGCTTCCGCCGATTTCAGTGGATCACATCGAGCCACTACGAGGGATCTGGGTGTCAGGGTTCAGGCCGAAGGTCCCCCCACCACCTCAAACACCACCACATTTTGCACATCCATTTCGTCCCTGAGCACCCCCAGCACGAACCCGCCGGCCACATCGAGGATTCGCAACCTGGGTGGAGTCTCGACCTGTCCCAGCCACTCCCCATCCGGGGAAATGACGGTGTACGGCGACCCCTCTTCCGGGTAGGTCATCCGGTAGGAGGGCAGCCATACGTTTCCGTCGGCGTCGGCGAAGGGGATACCGAAAAGCGGCAAAGGCCGGCCGAGCATGGCGCGATACCACGACATGCCTTCCTGAACCAGCTCCTCCAGCCGGGCATCGGACACTTGGTAGTTCATCCGGCCCATCATTCGGTCATAGGCCTCGACGGGTTCCAGGAGTTCCTCGGTCAGCAGCGTGCGCTCGGCCCGCCAGCGCATGATCTGGGTTACCGTGCCGTCCGGCAGACGCCAGGTGATCTCGGGCCTGTCGGACCGCGTGTAGACGAAGTGCCCGGCGGCGACCGTGACCTCGCCAAGGGCCCGGATCGGGTTCGTCGGTAGCCCCGGCGGGACTCCCGGCCAGTTGTCGTACGACGCGACCGTGTCGAGGGCGCCGGTTTCAGTATCGAACAGCGACATGTGCCCGGGGAGCCACTCGTTCTCCAAAACGGTCCGGTAAACGGCGGGGTATCGGTTCTTCAGCAGTAGCTCACCGGATGAACCGATCCCTGCCACACCGAGGTGGGCTGCGCGAGGGAGGCTCGCGATGCGCGCGACCGAATCGCCGACGAAAAGAGTGAGGCGAGACAGGCGATTGTCAGGCACCAGGACGCTGTCCTGGCCCAGGACAAACATCGAGTAGGGGTAGATGATTTCGCCTGGTCCCTCTCCCTGCCTGGCGAGCACCTCGTGCGTCTTGCCGTCCGGACCCAAGACGACCAATTCGCTGTTTTCTCGATCAGCAACGACCGCGCTTTTATCCGGGAAGAGCCGGCCGGCGTTGACCAGCTGAAAAGTGTAGTCGCCCGGGTTGGCGCCGTGGCGGTAGCGGGGTTCCGCTGCGAGGTGGAAGGACGCGACGGTGGTTGGCGTGCCTTCGTACGCGACGATCCGCACGCCGGCGCTGTCCATGACTTGCACCAGGACATCGCCCGGGGTCGCGGTATCGCCGCCGCAGGCGTAGAGCGAGCCGAAGAGTGCGATTGGTGCCAGGAGCGCGGGGATGATCCGGGGACGCGTGCGTAACCTCGTCACTCGCGCCCTACCCCCCAACCACCTCATAAACCACGACATTCTGCACGTCCATTTCATCCCTGAGTACCCCCAGCACGAGTCCACCGGTGACATCGAGGATTCGGAACCTGGGTGCAGTCTCAACCTGTCCCAGCCACTCCCCTTCCGGCGAAATGACGGTGTACGGCGACCCCTCTTCCGGGTAGGCCGGCCGGTAGGACGGCAGCCACACGTTTCCGTCGCCGTCGGCGAAGGGGGTGCCGAACAGCGGTATCGGCTGGCCGATCATGGCGCGATACCGGGCCATGTCTCGCTGAATGGTCTCCTCGAGCCGGGCTTCGGACATTCCGTACATCATCTTGCCCAGCATTCGGTTATAGGCTTCGCCGTGCTCCAGGAGCTCCTCGGTCAGCAGGTTGGGCCCGGGCCGCCAGCGCATGATCTGCTCTACCGTGCCGTCCGGCAGGCGCCAACTGATCTCGGGCCTGTCGGTCCTGGTATGGACGAACCGCCCCGCGGCGACCGTGACCTCGCCACTTGGCAGGATGATCGGGCGCTCCTGCCCCGACCGCTGTCGCGGGACCTGGTCGTACGACGCGACCGTGTCGAGGGCGCCGGTTTCAGTATCGAACAGCGTCATGTGTCCGGCGAGCCACTCCTCCTCTATATCGATCCACAAACGGCTGGGGAATCGGTTCCAGAGCAGCAGCTCACCGGACGAACCGATCCCCGCCACGCCGAAGTGGGCTGCCCGAGGCAGGCTCACCATGCTCGCGACGGAATCGCCGACGAAGAGCGTGAGGCGAGACTGACGACTGTCGGGCACAAGAACGCTGTCCTGGCCGAGAACCAACACCGCGTAGGGGAAGGTGACTTCGCCCGGTCCCTCTCCACGGGTGGCGAGCACCTCGTACGTCGTCCCGTCCGCACTCAGGACGACCACTTCGCCATCGAGATCGGCAACGACCGCGCCTCCATCCGGGAAGAGCCGGCCGGCGTTGGCGAACTGGAAGATGTAGTCGCCCGGACCGCCGCCGTGGCGGTAGCGGGGTTCCCCGGCCAGTCGGAAAGGTGCGACGGTGGCCGGCACACCCGCGTAGGTGACGACCCGCACGCCCGCGCTGTCCGTGATCTGCACGGGAACATCGTCCGGGGTCGCGGTGTCGCCCCCACAAGCCGCCCCGCCAGCCGCCACAGCAAGCGCGACGATCACCCACCCTGTAACACGTCTCACGTTACCTCCCGCCGCTACCGCGGCATCTCCAGTTCATACACCCCTACGAATTCCCCGGCGAGCTCACCCCGGCGAAGGACGGCGATCCGCCCGCCGGTCACGTCCAGCAACTCGTGCCTGCGTTTGGGGAGCGAGGTCGTCGTCTCGACCGTACCGGTACCCATGGCGCTCAACCCTTCCCTGAAGCGGTACCACTCGGGACGAAAAACGGGAAGGTCCAGGGCGCCCACCGGCCACCCGTCGGGCCCGAGAACGGTCCAACGCCGCTGCGCCTCTTCGAGCCTGGCGAAGTCTCCAATCCAGATCCGCCCCTCGGCGTCGACGGCGAGCGTCCCGTAGGCAGGATAGGTGTCTCGCACCGCCGACTGCCGCAGCATGTCCCGCTGGCCCTCCCGCCACGCCTCCGGGTACATCGCCAGGAACAGTTCGGTCCAGGCTTCCTTTTCCCGGGCCGTCACCTGGCGCGGGGAATGTCCGCCGCGAATGCGAGTGCGCGGAGCCGTCCCGTCGTAGAGCGTCACGTCCAGGGAATCGTTCGTGCCGACCACGGCGTAGCGCCCGCGCCCGTCGAAGAGCGCGGTGGCGCCGAATCCAACCTCGACCTCCTGGCCCTCGGGTGTAAGGTGGCGTTCCTTCCCGAGCCACTGCCCCAGCGTGTCGACCGCCGCCCACGATTCGTCGCCGCGCACGAGAAACAGGGGACCCCGCTGCAATCCCTGCGGAAGGGGCGGCCGCGGCTCGAACACCGCGAGAGACGCTCCGTTCCCCAGGCCAACGAGAGGCAGCACCTCACCGCTTCGCTCAATGCGCTGGACGTCGGTCACCCCGCCCTCGTAGTCCAGGAAGGTGAACTGCCGTTGACGCCGGTCATAGACGAAAAGCCTCCCGTGCGCGTCGATTCCAATTCGCGCGATCCACGTGTATTCTCCCGGCCCCTGTCCCTCCCCTCCCGTGCGCGCGCACGTTTCCGTC
>CAZTOF010000699.1:0-5505 GCA_964615515.1 uncultured Gemmatimonadaceae bacterium | reverse complement strand
GGCCAGTGCCCTGAGCGGCCTTTCGCAACCGTCCATATTCGAGCCGCCGCTGCTGGCGGGCGTGTTGCCGAACGGAGGCATCGTCTACTCCGACTCGTCGGCGGACGCGAGGGCACGAGAACCAAGGCAATAAGTCATGTAAGTTCAACCAGGACTGCACGATCTGCCCTTTTTGCCGCTCGTCCCACATCTGGTTCCACAGTGATGAAACCGCTGGCTAATAGGCACCAAGTGGCGGGAGTTGAGTTGAGAAACGTCCCGACATGCGGACAGGAATCGGATTCAGTTGCCAGCGCTGGCAGTCAAGGAGTCCAATAGCGTTGCCTGAGCAGGGACCCCGAGAGCAGAATTCGCCACCTCCAGTCCGCCATCCCAACGCAACATATACGCTTCAGCACGAGTGGTTTGTGGGGTGTGTTGAAGCACACCGAGGATCTCGACCCTGTAAGCCATGAGTTGGAGGCGCTGGGCTTCCAAGGGGTGCTGGGTCAACACCAAGTAAAGGGGCTCGCCGACAGTCCGCGAGTAGCTGGACCAACGGGCCAACACTCCATCGCAGGTGAAGCAGGCTTCAGGATCGTATACCAAGAGCACTGCCGATTGAGTTGCTCGAATCTTCGTCTTGACGGAACCTCCGTCAGCAAGTGCAGCATCCAGGACACCGGCTGTGGAACGAGGCGGTTCATCGCAAGACACGAGCGCCCAACAGACCAACAGGACCATCCACCGCACACGATACACAGACCTACCTCGCCCAAAGGCAGGGGAGAGTGCAGGAGTTTGGCACCTCTCGCTGGTCACCGGCCACTGCCCGAGCCGGGAAGTTCCGTCACACCGTCACCCGCCGTCGTCTCGCATTTCTCCCAATCCAACTCGAACACGCGTAGCACCGACTCGAACCGAGCACCCTCAGTGGCAGGAGGACGCTGATCCACCACGAACGCTCTGTTACCGCGAAGGGCCACGACAGGAGCCCCGAAGCCGGAAGACTGAACCTTCTGGTCCACGCACGCGCGCGATCCGTCTTTAGACACAATACTGAGATAGAGTCTGCCACTTATCGTCCCACCAGACCTGGAAGCATCTAGGTGGGCCACGTAAACAAAGCCAGCGTCGTCAGACGATACCCCCATGATAGCGGAAGCCATGCCAAACAATTCGTCGAATCCTCGCTGTTCCGGGTTCATCTTCCGTTCAAAATCGTCCGGCACACCCGTGCGCTTCTCCTCAGGTATGTAAACTTCGCCTCGAATCTGCCCATTGAGGTCCACCCGAAGCACGGTGGTGTCCGCAGCAAATGCGACCAAAAGCCCGGCGGGTTGGTCGGCTCCGAGGGAAGCCAGCCCATAGATCCCTCGGACGGGTTCCGAGCGCGAATAGATCAAGGGCACCTCGACCAAGTCCAAGGCCATCAATGACGTCGCGCCGCGAGTAGCGGCCTCCAACCCGGTCCTATCAATCCGAGCCAGCGCCTTTCCATCAGCGCCGATCCCCGCGACCCAAGCCCCGTTTTCGTCTCCACCTGCGGCCGTTATCAGTCCTTCATATGGCATGGAACCCTTGGCGTCCCCCGAACTCAGGTCGAACAAGCCGATTTGGCGCGGTGAGAAATCCACGATCCCCAACAGATCGGCTGCCACAAACATCGCCCCGCCGATCGATCCCAATCGAACCAGTTCCGAACTCTCTCTTCCATACACACGTATGAGAACACCGGTGCTGTCGAACCGGCTGGCCGTGTTCGAAAAGAAATCGGCCACGATGAAGCTCCCGTCAGACAGTGGCAGAAGCCCACCAGGTTTGCCGATGAAGTCGCTCTCACTCTCCTGAAGCGTTACGACGCGAGACGGGGACAGAAAGGGGCCTTGATCGGCATCTTGGGTACACGCCGCGAAGCCGGGAATCGCTGAGGTTGCAATGCCCAACCACCAGCACCTTAAACCAAGAGTCACTGGGATACCTCCAATGGGTACGGTTCGGGGTCGTTAGGTGACAATCGACGGGTGAAGGTTCAACGGGGGGGCTCAGCGCACCTCTGGGGAGAGCCGCCTCACGACAACAGTGGCCACATCGAATTCGTCAAGCTCGACGAAAGCGGCCAGACCACCGGGGCCGAACGCCCTAGGGACACCAGTCGCCCCGGCAGGATAGGTTCCAACGTACTCACCATCCGATTCGAAAATGTCGATCGGTCCCGCACTCTCGCCTTCTTTGCCCCGTCGCTGCACCCAGATTCTTCCTTCCCATGTGGTGCTTAGAGCCTCCAGAACAGGTAGTTCAGGGTAGAACGGTGCGGGTTCCAAGGGGAAGGTAACACCAGCCTGTTGTGGGGAGCCCCCACCACTCGACGAGGAACTAAATCGGAGGTCCATCAGCTTCCCGCCTCCCTTAATGCCTGTCTGCTTCTCCATCCGCTCCAAGTAATCACGCTTGATCGCCGAAGTCACCGGTTCAGGCGCAATCGGTCTCGTGACGACGCGAACAATTTGCCCGGTGTTGGGATCGGTGATCTTCACAGCGTAGGCAGAGGAGTCGCTATAGGCAATGGCACCGTTGGGGAGGACCCCAACCAATAGCTCCGGTTCGAAGACGGCAGAAGGGGTCATACTACCAACCGCTTCTCGCAGATTGATCGTGCGATCCCCAACACTAATGGACGTGTTCGGCACCTCGCCTCCCTGGGGCACTCGGGGAGGCATCCAAGCCCGAACTACGGTGTCGGGCTGGAATTCATCCCCGCCAAGCTCTATCCTGGCGATTGGCCGAGTTAAGGGAGGCGAGGCGGCATCCCCGAGGAAGCGCGGCCCTGTGCTTCGCGGGACGGCATAAACGGCCCCACCACGCGGATCAGCGTAGATCGCTCCATCCAGAATCGCCGTTCCCAGCATCGTGGCCGTGGCAACCATTCGCACCGGTCGGCCCGACTGATCGAAGATGTGGTAGGCGCGGTGCCCGAAGTCGCTCACGACACTCGCCCCCGTGCGTAGCACGGCGAAGTCCACAGGCAGCCTGAACTCCCCGGGCCCCTCGCCTACCGTTCCGAAATCGCGTAGAAACCGTCCCATGGGGTCGAACACCAGAACGCGCGACTTCGGATCCATACCCCCTGCTCCGTCGAACACGAACAGATTGCCGTTCGCGTCGAACCCCATGCGGCGCACCCTTGTGAACAGCTCCCAAGGCTGCCCGTGCGCCGACCCTACGCGATAGACCTCTTTGAAATCCGAGGCGAGAGGCCGGTCGGGTCCGGCGATGCTGACCACTTCTTGGGCGTGAGCAGCAAGAGGCCAAGCGATCCCGACCGTGAGACCAATGAGGATGAGGCCAGACCAGCAGCAGACCCTCGACTTGCTGGGCCGCTGGAACGGCACTCCAGCCCGGTCCCGCAGGACCACCTCCGCCGTCCGCCCGGTTTCTGGCAGCCTCGTCCGGTCTCGGCGGTTGCCCGCCCCGCCGCTCGATCCAACTCTGAATGTCGAGCGGCGGAGGGAGGAGGCTACTAGAGGAGATTGATGCACGTCGCGCAGGGGCAACCAGCCCAACCGAGCGGGCATTCGATGGGGCAGCGTCCGTTGATGAGGACGTAGGTGGGGAAGCACAGGAAGATCTGTGCTTCCGCCGGGGCTGGCCTTGCCATCCCGACGACGGTTGCTGCCACGAGGGTCATTACGAACGTCACGGTGACCGTGAACATGCGCTTCATCATCGATTGGTTCCTTTCGTCCATCTGGTTTCCTCGGAGAGCCTTTCTCCCCGAGCGACCGGAAGATACGAGGATCTACTTCGTTGTCAACAGGCAGAGCCAGATTGCCTTCGGGGGACGAATGAACACCGAATCGCTCGTGTGAATTATGTCCATCACCGCTTCGGATCGGATCGTTTTTCGTGTCCGGTTGCGGCGCTCCCCGCCCTTCGCAAGACAGCCACCGGCCCGAACGTATTCGACGCGAACGGGGACGGTTTCCCGCGCCGGTAACATCGGCTTCGTCGGGCCGCTAGGACCGCTCAGGTCCTGCTCTGGAACAGGTCCCACGCGGGGATAGACGCGGCGCTGCACGCCCCCATACCGCTCTCATGGGACGCTTCGCGCCACCGTTAGACGGGAGCCTGTTCTGAGCGTCAACGGGGGCGTTTTCCGAGCCGCTGGCGGCGGCGTGTTCTGGGCGGAGGGTGCTGCGAAACCTCGTGAAACGTTCCGGGACTGTTGGCTATTACCAACAGGTTGACGGGCTTGCGGAAGGGCTTTCAGCGTTCGGTCATGGACACGCTGGAAGAGTACGTCAGGTCACGGGTTAGCGCGTTTCTGGAAAGCACCGGCGTGAGTCCCACGAGGTTCGGCAGGATGGCGGTGGGCGACTCGGCCCTGGTGCACCGGATCGAGCGTGGCCGCTCGCTGACGCTGCGGATGGCGGATCGGCTTCTGGCGTTCATCGCCGACCACGAAAGGGGCTCGGGCGGCGCGCGCGATCCGCCCAGCCGTCCCCGGTACCGGAAGCCATCGAGAGAGCGAAGGAGCACGAAGAAGAGCACACCGAGAACCGACCAGCCGAGGGATGAGAGAACGAGAGCGCCGACCCGGATTCTGCGACTGCCGGAGGTCATGGCCCGGACGGGCCTGTCGCGGACGACGATCTACAGGTGGCGGCGCGCGGGCCTGTTTCCGCAGGCGGTTCCGCTGGGAACGCGGTGCGTGGGATTCATCGAGTCGGAGATCGAGGCGTGGCTTCACGAGCGGATCTCGCAGCGCCCGGGCGGCGCTGGGATCGTCGCCTACTGACCCCTAACGAGAGAAAAGGAAAAGACGATGAGAACGATGTTGAAGACGGCGGCGACGGCGGCGTGGGCCGCGCTGTGGCTTCTGACGCCGACGGTGCTGACGGCGCAGGGCACGAGTCCGTGGGTGGACGCGGTGGCGGAGCTTGAGCGGCAGTTCACGGGACCGATCGCGCGGGGGCTGTCGTTGATCGCGATCGTGGTGGGCGGTCTGATGTTCGCGTTCGGCGAGGGCGGGAGCAAGCGCACGCTGGCCGGGATCATCTTCGGGATCGGGATGGCCGTGGGCGCGGTGAACTTCCTCGCCTGGCTGTTCTGATGCGGGACTTGAGGCGCTGGACGGGCCATGCGGCGCTGAATCGTCCGCTGACGGTGCTGGGCGTGGAGCGGCGGCTGTTCCTGCTGGGCGCGACGCTTGCGCTGGCGGTGTGGAACGCGACCGCCTCGCTCTTCGTGGGCGGCGCGGTGTTCGTCACCTGCTACGGGGCGGGGTGGATGGCGGGCCGCAGGGACCCGGCGATGCTTGCGGTCCTTCGCGCGGCGACCCGCCATCCGGCGCGGTTCGATCTCGGCAAGTGGGCGGACGAGCCGTGGCACCTGCGCGTCCGGCCGGGCGGTTCCGGGCGATGATCGACGCGGGCCGCTCGCTGGTGGCCGAACACACGCCCGTCGAGATGCTGGGAGCGGTGGAGGCGTCCCGGCTGCTTTCGGAGCTGGTCAACCGCCCCGGCA
>CAZTOF010000698.1:0-2142 GCA_964615515.1 uncultured Gemmatimonadaceae bacterium | reverse complement strand
CAGTTCGAGACCATCCACCCGTTCCTCGACGGCAACGGCCGGCTGGGACGATTGCTGATCACCCTGATGCTGTGCGATGCCGGACTCCTCCGCGAGCCGCTTCTGTACCTCAGCCTGTACTTCAAGCGCAACCGGAGCATCTACTACCAGCTCCTCAACGACATCCGGCACACGGGCGACTGGGAAACGTGGTTGCGCTTCTTCCTGGAGGGTGTTCGCGAGGTGGCGGAGGCGGCCTTCGCGACGGCCCGGTCCGCCAGCGAGACGATCCGGGACGACAGAGCTCGCATCGGCCGACTGGGACGGCGCGCGGGTTCGGCGCTACGGGTGCACCAGTCCCTTGTCGAACGCCCGGTCGGGGACATCTCCCATCTCGCAGGCAGAACCGGGCTGTCGGGGCCGACCGTGGCCGTCGTGCTCCGGCTACTCCAAAAGCTGGATATCGTGCGCGAGGTCACGGGTCGCCAGCGTGGGAAGATCTACACGTATGAACGGTATCTGGCCGTTCTGAGGGAGGGGACGGAGGATCCACCCGGGTAGGAATCAGCCGATCAGGCGATCTCTCGGATCATGTTCTGTCTTCCCGAACCCTGAAGTAAATGCGGACCGGAGGTAGCCAGAATCACGATCAATTCGCCGGCTGGATCAACCCCTTTCTTGGAGAAACTGGCGCCGCTTCCAGAGAACTTGCGCCGCAGCCAATGGGTAATCGACTGGACGGAATCCTGTTCCCGGAGGTGAAGCCATGAACGCCGCGCGATCCCTTCTGGTGGTGGCGCTTCTCCTCAGCTCCTGTGAAACGCTCGTCGTCGAGCTCGACGACGAGCTCGACGTCGAGTCGTGCGGCAGAGCTGGCGGCGGTGACCCCCGCATACCGCTTGACGGGACGTGGCAGGGTAAGTGGGTGGTGAGTTCGACGTTCCAACCAAACTGGACACTGGAACTCCAGGAGTACGAGCGCGTCAAGGTGCGGGGCACGTTCAAGAGCGATTGGGCCTACCACATGAAGAACTACTTTAGGCCGGACACGATCCGCGGCGTGTTCTACGGGGACTACTGTCGACCGGACATCGACTTTCGGTTCGCATGGCAGATGCCGAACGCCCAGGGGCTGATCGACTTTAGCTGCGAGTTCGAAGGCGTGACCAGGGACTCCGACTATTTCGCGGGGCTCACCGTGTGCGAGTACGGAGGGGATCCCCTGTTCTACGTGGCGCCGACGTACTTCGAGCGCTGCGGACCCCACGGTTGTGAGGACGGTTAGAGAGCCTTCGGGTGAACATCGTTCGCCAGAACCGGGCATGACCGTCGGTTTTGATGCTTGATCTCGTCGAGTGCTGATGGCTGGGTCAGGTCACTCTTCGACCAGCCCACAATGGGCTCCTTGGCACGCCGCCGAATCGGGACCGGTTCGCGGGAATCGGTGACCCGGTCATCGCTCCCCTTCACGACACCAGCCCCGCCGCCGTCTCCACTTCGATCTCCTCCATCCCCAGCCGCCTCAGCTCGGCGTTGACCTCGGCCAGCTCGCCGTCCCAGACGGCCTGGAGCCGGGTCAGGTGGCCCTCGAGCCGCTCCACCATGATCTCGTAGACGGCGTACATGCCGCTTCCGGGGCGCCCATCGCCCTGTTCGGACATCGACAGCAGGTTGGCCAGGCGGTTATTCACCCGGATGGGGAAGTTGAGGGGATCCTGGTTCGACTGGTTGCGCACTTGGTAGATGTCCGCCTCAACCGCCGACGCGCTCTCCCGCAGCCGCTTGCCCGCGCCGGCCAGCCGCTCGTCGTCCGACGCCTCCAGCCGCTCGTCCAGTTGCGCCCTCACGTTGCGGATGGCGATCACGGCCGAGTTGGCCTGGTGCACCCGGTCCCGGATCTCGACCCCGAACTCGTACTGGGCAACCAGATCCTCCTCGGTCACGTCGGTGATCCAGGGGTGGGGGCGGACCTCCACCTCGGTGGTTTCGCTGCGGCCGCCGACCGTGAGCCGCGCCGTGTACGTGCCTGGCGGGACCGCGGGCGCCATCGTGCGCACGCCCCAGAGGATCATCCCGGGGAAGGTCGCGGGCGGATCCGTCCGCAGGTCCCAGCGCAGCCGGTTCAGCCCCGCCTCCAACGGCAGCGCCGGACCCGCCCAGCGG
>CAZTOF010000697.1:0-3732 GCA_964615515.1 uncultured Gemmatimonadaceae bacterium | reverse complement strand
CTGGCGGAGGCGACGCGCGACCTGGGGCTTCTGAGGCGGGAGGCCGACGAACTGCCAAGGTAGCGGGGGGCCGGGGTCGTTTTCGGGGGCGCGTAGTCGCTTCGCGAGCGCTGAACCCCGGAATGCGCAACCTCGGCCCCTCCGGCAGGTACCATTTGGTATGACATCAGGGCGGCCGCCATTCGGGCGCAGTCGCCGTACACGCAGAACCCGGGAGGGAACCATGAGATCCAACTTTGTTCGAACCGCAGGGATGTACGCGCTGCTCGCTCTGGCGGGCCCCGGCGCGGGAGGTGCCCAGACGCCGACCGGCGCGATCACGGGCGTGGTCACCGACGCCGTGACGGGCCAGCTGTTCGAGTCGGCCGCGGTGGAGGTGGACGGCACGGCGTTCGCTGTTCTCACCAACGTGGTGGGCCGCTATGAGCTGATGGGCGTCCCGGCCGGCGAACACACCCTGAAGGTCAGCATCCTCGGTTACACGACGCAGGAACGGCAGGTGACGGTCATGGCGGGCCAGACGACGGTTGCCGATTTCGCGTTGACGCGCGAGGCGATCGAAGTGCAGGAACTGGTCGTCGTGGGAGTGGCGGCGGCGTCCCCGTCGCGAGGCCGCCCGGAATGCTGCTTCGACCGCCACAACTTCAACACCGAATCCTACGCGCACATCGACGAGAACGACTTCAAGCTCGTCGGCGCATCCCCCCTCTCCACCTTCTCGATCGATGTCGACCGGGCCTCCTACGCCAACGTCCGCCGCTTCATCCAGGACGGCGAGCGGCCGCCCGTCGACGCGGTCCGGATCGAGGAGATGATCAACTACTTCCCGTACGAATGGGGCGAGGTGGCCGGGGAACACCCCTTCGCCGTGGCCACCGAGGTGTGGGAGGCGCCCTGGAAGCGGGAGCACCGGCTGGTCCGCATCGGTCTGCATGCCCGGTCGATCGACACCGAAGATCTCCCGCCCAGCAACCTCGTCTTCCTGCTCGATGTGTCGGGGTCGATGACGCCGCACAACAAACTGCCCCTTCTCAAGAAGGCGTTCGCGCTCCTGGTGGACCAGCTGAGGCCCGAGGACCGGGTGGCGATCGTGGTCTACGCGGGTGCGGCGGGGATGGTGCTCCCCTCTACCCCGGGCAACCGGAAGAACGAGATCCTGGCCGCGCTGGAACGGCTTCGCGCCGGGGGCAGCACGGCCGGGGGCGCCGGAATCAGGCTCGCCTACGAGACGGCGCGCGAGCACTTCATCGACGGCGGCAACAACCGTGTGATCCTCGCCACCGACGGCGACTTCAACGTCGGCGCCTCCAGCGATGGCGAGATGGTGCGGCTGATCGAAAAGGAACGCGAGAGCGGCGTCTTCCTGACCGTGCTCGGGTTCGGCACCGGTAACCTGAAGGACTCCAGGATGGAGCAGATCGCGGACCACGGGAACGGGAACTTCCACTACGTCGACGGCCTGCTGGAAGCGCGCAAGGTGCTGGTGGAGGAGATGGGCGGAACGCTGCTGACGCTGGCCAAGGACGTGAAGCTCCAGATCGAGTTCAACCCCGCGCGGGTGGCCGGCTACCGCCTCATCGGCTACGAGAACCGGCTGCTCGCCGACGAGGACTTCAACGACGACACCAAGGACGCGGGGGAACTCGGCGCCGGACACACCGTGACCGCGCTGTACGAGGTGGTGCCCGCAGGGCTCCCCGTGCCCGGCGACCGGGATGTCGACGCGCTCCGCTATCAGCCGCGGGCGGACGATCCGCCGCTCAGCGCGTTCGAAGGCGAGATGATGTACGTCAAGGTCCGCTACAAGGATCCCGACGGGGCGAAGAGCAGACTGCTGGAGCACGCGGTCGCCGACCGTCCCGGCGCGCCGTCCACCGACTTCCGCTTCGCCACGGCGGTGGCGGGATTCGGGATGCTGCTGCGCGACTCGGAGCACGCGGGAACGCTCTCGCTGGACGATGTCGTCACACTCGCCGAGAACGGCAAGGGGGACGATCCGCGCGGCTATCGCGGGGAGTTCATCCGGCTCGTCGAGGCGACGCGGGACCTGGGGCTGCTCAGGGTGGAGAAGGCGGAGTCGGGGGGTTCGCGGTAGCACCCCGCGCACAAAGCCCGCGGGTGTTGCACACCGGAGCCCGGGTCCCTTCGGCCCGGGCTCCGGCCCTCACCGGACAGTGGGGACACCGGCACCTGCTGCGTTTGCGCCCGCCGCTCCCACGCCCGATGTTACCTTCGCCCGTGTCCAGCCGGCCACGGCTTCGAGAGCACCGCGCAGCAAAGAGATAGCACAGGAATGAGAACGACGAGCAGGATCGCGCCCGCCACGCTGCTCGTGGCCATGGCGGCCATCGCAACCACGGGCGCCGCCGCCCAGGATGTCGACCGGGCCGAGGTCGCACGGGTCGAAGTCACCCCCTCCGAACTCACCCTGCAGGTCGGCGAGAAGGCACAGCTCGCGGCCACCGCCTACGACGCGGACGGCAACGTGGTCGACGTGCCCTTCATGTTCTTCTCGCGGGGAGGCGGCGGAAGGCTGGCCGTGGACCGCACCACCGGCGAGATCGAGCCGTTCAAGGGCGGGGAGTACACGGTACGGGTGAGGGCGCTGGTTCCGAGCCGGATCTCCGGAACCGCGACCGTAACCGTGCCGTACCCCCCGCTCGACCGCGTGGATATCTCCGAGGAGGGCGGCCGCTTCTACGCGGGCGTGACGGTGCGCCACAAGGCGACCGTGCTCGACGAAGTCGACGATGTCCGCGACGTCGCCGTCGCTTGGAGCACGTCCGACGAATCGGTCGCGACGGTCGACCGGTTCGGGGTCTTCCAGGCCCACGCGCCCGGTCAAGTGACGCTTTCGGCGACGGTCGAGGGCGTTGCCGGGGAGATTCGCTACGAAGTGGCAGAAAACCCGGTCACCGCGATGGCCATCGAGGCCGGCCAGGGCCGCGGCCGCACCGGCGATGTCATCCATTTCACCGCCACGCCCTCGGCCACGGACGGCTCCCCGGTCGACGACATCCCGGTCACCTTCGGGTTGATCGCCGACCCCGACGCGATCGCGACCGCCGATTTCCCTCCGGCCGAAGTCGATTCCGGGGGGCGCTTCGTGGCGTACAAACCGGGCGTGTACACCGTCGCCGCGAGCGTCCCGGGGCAGACCGCGCACACAACCGTGGAAATCCTGCCCCGCCACGTCGTCGAGGAGGTGTCGCTGGTGGGCCATGCGCCGGTGCGCAACGTCTCCACCTCGGACCTGTGGGTGTGGGAGGGCGTCGACGGCCGCGACTACGCGATCACCGGCACGCACAGCGCCCACGGCGGCACGTACTGGTGGGACGTGACCGACCCGGCTAACCCGGTCCTGACCGATTCGCTGGTCGTGGACGCGCGCACCACCAACGACGTCAAGGTCTCCGAGGACGGCCGCGTCTGCGTGATCTCCCGCGAGGGCGCGTCCAACCGGCGCAACGGGATCGTGATCGTGGACTGCACCGATCCCCGCAACATCGAGATCATCTCCACCTACGACGACGAGCTCACCGGGGGCGTGCACAACCTCTTCATCCATGACGGCCACGTCTACGCCGTCAACAACGGCGTCCGCTTCGACGTGATCAACATCGAGGACCCGGCCAATCCGCACCGGGTGGGGCGGTTCGAGCTCGACACGCCGGGCCGTGCAATCCACGACATCTGGATCGTGGACGGGATCGCGTACACCTCCAACTGGGG
>CAZTOF010000696.1:0-1823 GCA_964615515.1 uncultured Gemmatimonadaceae bacterium | reverse complement strand
CTCCCCCAGCATGTGCCCCATCACGTCGGGCCTCGGCCAGTCCACCATCCATGACACGTAGTAGCATTGTCGCGGATCAAACGGGCGGTAGAGGATCGGCGTGTACCGCTCATCCCACGAGGCGTCCTCGCGAATCTTGCGCCGAGCCGCGGGCAGCTTCCATCCGCGAGAGTCACCAGGCGGGTACTTCTTCGACCCCTTGCCGACGAAGTACTTCTGTCGCACGGCGTGGTCGGAGAGAGACTCGTCGCGCAAATCGATCATTCGATCCCGGAGCGTCTCGTGGTCGAAGGCGATCACAAAGCCGTCTCGCGCGGTGACGACACCAGTCACGTTCACCGGCATGATCTCGTTGATTCTTGGCCACGCGGTGTAGGCACCCGCGTCGGAACCATCGAACGGTTCGAACAGATGGAACGGCGGCGCGGCCTCCACCCGATCCCAGCGGGCTGGTCGGTCACCGTGTCGGAGCAGCCAGCGATACTTTTCCTTTCGATCACCCCACAGGTCTTCGTGGTAGACCTGCGTTCGCTGATCCTGTGGCGTCTTCGCGAAAAGCCCAATCGCCACCCCTTGCTGGATGTCGAACACGTTGACATCCCGACCCCCGTCGGGTGGGGCCTCCTTCTTCAGAGTGTTCCCATGCAGGTCCAGCACGCGGATCCTCCGAAACGACTGCATCAGCGACCAGCGCATCCCACGGAAGGTCGGGTTGTCGAGGTATCCGTGATTGGAAATGTACCCGTGCACACCAGCGCCCGTGGTGTCGAGGAGCCATTGGGACAGGCGGATGAACTTCACGTAGTCGTCCTGAAGCCACAGCTTCTTCTCGCCGAGCGACTTGCCATCAACGTGATAGTAGCTGGCATTCGCGCCGTCCTCGGGCATCCGGCCCTTCAGCAGGTCATCAATCCACGGCTTCATGTTGGACGAGATGCCGGAATACGGCGGATTCCCGATCACCACAGTGAACCGCCGGCCGCGCTTGATCCGGCCCACCGCCTCAGCCTCCCGCGCAAGCGCCGGCAGAAAGTCCATCCTGATCTGCGACGTCTCCGGCGGAGGCTCCAGCGCGTTGGTCAGGTACACCTGCGCCCGCTCGTCGCTGCCGAAGCGGTAGCCGGTCTCATACAGCTAGAGCCCGATCTTGAGGTGCGCGATCGCGTACGGGGCCATCAGCAACTCGTAGCCGTGCAGGCGCGGCAGCAGGTGCCTGGGCACGTAGTCGTTCCAGAGGGCCCTGATCCTGCGGGGGCCGTGGCCCTGTGCCCTCCACTTGTCCGCCATCGTCTTGTGGATCAGTCCGATCACGTCGACCAGGAAGGTGCCGGTGCCCGTGGCCGGGTCGAGGATCTGGACGAAGGGGTCGTCGGGTGACGCGCCGTGCGGGATCGCGTCCACCTCGCCGCGCCCCACCATCTCGCCCCAGGTCGTCGTGTCGGCAAGCCCGTCTTTGAGCCCGAACTCACTCTTCAGCAGCCGGTCCACCGCGCGCACGATGTACGACACCACCGGCCTCGGCGTGTAGAACACCCCCCGCTTCACCTTCTGGTCTTTGTCGTACGCAGTCAGGAAGTGCTCGTAGAAGTGGATGACCGGATCTTCCTGCGGGTTGCGGTCACCGAAGTCGCGGAGTACGGCATCCATGTTAGTGTTTTCGCTGTCCAGAAGCTCCACGACCTCGGCGGTGCCCAGCTCGTCGAAGTCGATGCGCACGGCGTCCACCGGGTCCGCCTCATCCTCGCCCGGCTGTCCCCCCGCGTGCAGGAACGCCTCCATGAGCTCGCCCAGGAACGGATTGGTGCGCAGGTGGGCGCTTAGAC
>CAZTOF010000695.1:0-3724 GCA_964615515.1 uncultured Gemmatimonadaceae bacterium | reverse complement strand
GGCCTGGTTCGTGCTCTGCCGCATGCTGCGGTGGACCCCGGGGCCGCGGGCCTTCAGCGCCTACGACCGTTACAGCGTGCGCCTGACGCAGCTTCTGGGCCGGTGGTCGAACCCACCCGTAGGCAAGAACCTTGTGGCGATCGCGCGCAAGCCGCAGGGCTCTCCGACTGCGAACGAGTAACGGGTAGATCCAGAGGAGGGTACGTGCCTCACGCTCCGCAGCTCGCGCGAGACCGGGCTCCAGTTCCGGAAACGGGGGACTGCTGCAAGTTTTGCGGCGAAGACTCCAGTTTCGTCAAGTACGACTTCGGTCCACACCGCATCCTGCGTTGCCGGGGCTGCACGTTCATGTGGCTGACCCCGCAGCCGACGCCGGCGGAACTCCGGGAAATCTACAGCTTCGACTATTACCGGAACCGGCAGTTCTTCGACGTGGGCAGCGACAATGAGAACGTCTATGGATACCACGACTACTTCTCCGAACGCTTCGTAAAGCAGCAGGACCATCAGCGCATCGTCGGCCGCCTGATCCAGCTCGGCACTGCAGGTGCGGACGCCGGAGGGCGGAGGTTCCTCGATGTCGGTTGCGGTCTCGGTTATCTGCTTGATGTCGCGCACGACCACGGCTTCGACGTCGAGGGGATCGACTGCAACCCGGCCGCCGCGGAATGGATCGAGGCGAAGTTCAGGTTTCCCGTTTTCTGCGGCGACTTCATGGACTACGAGGGAGAGCCCTTCGATGCGGTGGCCATGCTCGATGTTATCGAACACCTGCCGGAGCCCTTCGAAGCCATGGCCAAGGCGGCGTCGCTGCTCCGGCCGGGCGGCTTGTTCGTCCTCTCGACGATGGACTCGGATTCCCTCGTATCCCGCGTTATCGGCAAGCGGCTCGAGGATTTCCGGCGCACGCGGGAACACCTGTACTTCTTGAACCGTCGTACTATCCGGGCGGCTCTGGAAAGGGTCGGCTTCGAAGTCCTCCGGTTGGAATCTTACGGACTCACGATCCAGCTCGATTTCCTGATGGCGCGAGCAAGGCTGGCTTTCCCCCGCCTCGGCGCACTTCCGGAGCGCCTCGTGCATCGGCTCGGCCTCTCGGGCCTCCGGTTCCATTTCGACCCGCGTACCAAGATGATCGTGTACGCCAGACTGTCGTGAAGGGACGAGCGCCGGGCGAGCGCCGACCCTCCTTGGCCCCGCGCCGTCGGGGTCGGGAGGCGGTAATCGGACTCGTCGCATTGCACCTGATCCTGTGCGCGGTACTGTTCGATCCGAAGATTCACACGGGCGGCGACAGCGTCACCTACGTCCTGCTGGCCGAGAGCGTGCTGCGGACGGGGGACGGTTACTCGTTGTCCATCGAGCCGGGCCCGCCCGAGGCCCATACGCTCTATCCTCCGGGTTATCCGGTTCTGCTGGCTCCGCTCGTCGCTCTGTTCGGACGCAACTTCCTTGTCCTCAAGCTTCTGTCCGTCCTCTTCACCGCCGGCGCGGTGGCCGTCTTCTGTTCCTACGCGCGACGGCATCGCGAACCGTTGGCCTGGTTCTTTCTCGCCCTCGCTTTCGCCGTAAATCCCGGTGTCATCGACTACTCGCGCTGGATGCTCAGCGAAGCGCCGTTTCTCTTTCTTACGTTGCTGGCGCTGTGGCAACTGGACGAGGATGCCCGTGGCCAGAGGATAGGCCGCGCGTTCTGGCTCGCTCTGGCGGCGGCCGTCGGCAGCTATTACGTCCGGTCCATCGGTGCGCTTCTGCTGGTGGCGAGTTCGTTGTCCTACGTCTCTCGCCGCGAGTGGCGCAAGTTTTTGGTCCACGGGCTGGCCGGGAGCGCACTCACCATCCCCTGGTTGGTGCGGAACTCTCTGTCTTCGGGCGCGTCGAGCTCGTACTTCGAGTATTTCAGTTTCGTAAACGTGTACGCCCCGGAAGCTGGCCGCCTGGGTGCACTGGGGTTCCTGGAACGATTGTTCGACAACGCGTGGATCTACGCCACGCGCGAAATGCCGAGAGCCCTTGCGGGTTCGGACAGCGCGTGGGCCGCGCACCCGCTCGCGGGCGCGGCCGGGCTGGCGCTCTGCGGTCTGGCGCTACTCGGCCTCGTACGATCCTCCCGTCGAGGCCCGACCGCGCCCGGGATGTACCTCGTCCTGACCTTCGTGGCCGTCATGCTCTTCCAGGAGAGCGTTGCCGATGTTCGCTACCTCGTCCCTCTCATGCCGCTCTTCCTCTTGTACGCGGCGGATGGAGCGGCGATGATCGTCGGGAGGGTACGCCGGCCGAAGTGGGTTACGCTCCTGCCCGTACACGCGATGGTTGCGTTGGCATTGGTGGCGCTGGCTTCCGCGGCCGCGCGAGCGCCTGGCAACGTGGAGATGGTGGGACGCTATCTGGCGGGTGACCGTTACGCGGGCTATGCGCCGGCGTGGAGACACTTTTTCGAGGCGGCGGCCTGGGTGGGGGACAACACCGCGCAGGACGAGGTGGTCACGGTGCGCAAGCCGCGGCTCTTTCACGCGCTGACCGGCCGCCGGGTCCGGCAGTACCCGTTCAGCAGTCCGGATTCGGTGCTGCGCGTCGTCCGCTCGACGGACTATGTGGTCGTCGACCCCATCCACGGAACCACGGGCCGCTACCTCCTGCCGGCGCTCAGGCAGGAGCCGGACTCCTTCTTCGCCGCGTATCGGACGGAGGAGCCGACGACCTGGGTGCTCGGCGTTCAGGGGCTCGCCTCAAGTCCAGAACCCGACTGACGGGCTGCGTCACGTCGATGACCCGCTATCTGGACGTACGAAACGCTGAGACAGGGAGGCCGGCGATCCATTCGTCATCCCGCTACTTCGAGTTACGGAGCGAGCCGGGTGTGCGTGCGCCCGGCGCATTCTCTGCGAGCGTCCTCGCCGAGATCTTCCCGAACCAGGGGCGGCGCAGGCCGGGTCAACGGACTCCTGATTGTGTATAATGAAGGGTTGAACTTCGAACGGGACGGGGGACTGGGGCCGAGGCTGCCGTGGTCGGCGGGACGAAACATCATGATCAAGTACTCGCACACCTTCATCTGGTAGAGAGATGCGTCGCGTGACGGCTGTTCGCGGAACGGATGCAGCCCGGACCGGAATCGGCGCGGCCGTCGCCGCGTGGATGGTTCTGGCGGTGTTTCTGCCGGCAGCCGCGGCGGCCCAGGACGGCGGGAGAGGGAAGCCGGCCGTGCCTCTCCATCGCCTCGAGGGCCACGGCCACATCCACCTCGACGGATTCGTGGATGAACCTGCCTGGGAAGACATCGAACCCGTGCCCCTCGTCGTGTACTCGCCGATGTACGGGGGCGAGCCCACCGAGCAGACCGAGATCCGGATCGCGTACGATGACCGGTACCTCTATGTCTCGGGCCGGCTGTTCGATTCGGATCCGACCGGGATCCGGGCGAACAGCTTCTCCCGCGACGGGTTCAGCGGCGACGACCAGTTTTCCATCGTGATCGACAGCTACAACGACCACGAGACGGCCGTCGCGTTCGTAGTGAACCCGAACGGGGCGCGATCCGACCGGAGCGTGTGGGGCGACGCCGAGTTCACGGCGGGCACGAGGCCGTTCAACAGCGACTGGAACGCGCACTGGGACGGCCTCGCGCAGCAGACGGCGGAGGGTTGGTCCGCCGAAATGCGCATCCCGTTTTCCACGCTGGGGTTCCAGAACACCGGCGGGGAAGTGGAGATGGGGCTCACCG
>CAZTOF010000694.1:0-5044 GCA_964615515.1 uncultured Gemmatimonadaceae bacterium | reverse complement strand
TCACTCGGCGCCGCTCCACCGTTGGCGTGCCTCGTTCCGCACCCGGTCGAGCGCAGCCTCGTCCAGGTTGACGGGCCCGAGGGCCCGGTTGCGGCGCCGGATCCGCTCCAGCAGCACGGCCGCTTCGAGGGGCGCGATCCGCACCGACGCCGCCAGCCGGGCCAGGATCTCGCCGTTCAGACTGCGGTGGTTGCGCTTCGCGGCCGCCTTGAGTTCTCGGTGCAGCTCTTCGGGGATTCCCCGGAGCACGAGGTTGGGCACTGTGTCGCTCTTCGTTCGAGTGATATTATTTCAATATTATTATAGTATCAATACCGCGTAACCGCCAGCCCCGCGACAGCCGGCCCCACCACGGCCGGAGACACGGC
The DNA here is from genome assembly GCA_964615515.1 of uncultured Gemmatimonadaceae bacterium. GTDB lineage: Bacteria > Gemmatimonadota > Gemmatimonadetes > Longimicrobiales > Gaopeijiaceae > Bin94. Next base: position 4,676 of record CAZTOF010000694.1, on the reverse strand, counting down.
CGTACCGGCGTTCAGCGCCTCGCCGGTTCCGGCCCGGCCTCACGCGCGGCCGCGAGACGCCCCCGCCGTACCGGTGGACGCAGTCGGGGCCGCCCCTTAGCTTCGGCCCCGTGAACGCTCTGCACGCCACACCGATCACCGCGCCCGCGCGCACCCCGTTCGCCGGCGGATCCATCCACGGCCTGGCAGCCCGTGGCAGTCGGTGCTCGCGGGACTTTGTTCGCGGACCGCTACTCGCCCTCCTGGCTCTCACCGCCTGCGAACGCCCCTACGACGGACCGCCCGTCACCCGGGACGACAGCGCCGGCGTGCGCATCATCGAAGCCCGCCTTCCGGTGTGGGACGACTCCACCCGGTGGCGTCTCGACCCGGAGCCGCTCCTCGATCTCCACGGCCACAGCTCCCTCGACGCCCATGCCTTCGCCCGGGTTCGGGGCATGCGGTGGCTCCCCGACGGGTCGATCGCCGTCGCCAACACGGGCACCGGCGAGATCCGGCTGTTCTCGCCGGCAGGCGACTTCCTCGCTTCCGCGGGGGGCGAGGGGGAGGAACCGGGCAGGTTCTCGCGCATGCGCCGTATGGAGCTCGTTGGAGACTCCATCTTCGTGCTCGACGCCGGCGGCCGCGTCACGGTCTTCGGCCCCGGCCCGACCTTCGTCCGCACGATGACCCTGCGCGAAGGCATCGAGAGCCTGCATTCCCTTGATGACGGCACACTGGTCGCCGAGGTGACGTTCCCGGTCCCCGAGCCCGACGCCCCCGGGTTCGTGCGCGCCCCGCGGGCCCTGCTCCGTTTCGACGTCGCCGGCGCGCAGCTGGACAGCATCGAATGGACCCCCGGGACCGAGACGTACACGGACTTCCACTCCTTTGCCGGAACGTCGCTATTCCCCAAGCGTTCGCAGATGGACACCCGCGGCGGGAAGGTCTACCACGGGTCCGCGGATGACATGGAGGTGCGCGTGATGTCGCCGAGCGGAGAGCTTCTGCGGATCTTCCGGATTCCGGACTACCCGCTGGAGCTGAGCGAAGAGGAGGTCGAGGCCGAACGCGAGGCCCGCGTGGCCGGGGCTCCGGATTTCGCCAGGGCGGGGCTCGAGAACGCACCGGCACCCCCGACGCGACCGGCATACTCCGACCTGCTCGTGGATCCGGCCGGCGCGATCTGGCTCAGGCCCTACGTCGGCGCCGCCGAGGCGAATGAACCGACGGACTGGCTGGTGCTGGGCGCGGACGGCGAGTGGCTGGGCAGCGTCGAGGTACCGGCCAACTTCAGGATCTGGGACATCCGCATGGACGCGGTTCTCGGAACGTGGGTGGACGAGGAGTGGGTGCAGCATCCGCAGGTGCTGCGGCTCAGGCGGTGATGGCGGCCGGAGGCGGAACCGAGGCTGCAGGCGGAGCCGACTCGGGCCAATCGCAGTCCCCGGCCCCTTTTTGGTCGGGAATGGCACGCAACCACTCCTGGGAGACTCTGTCCGCCGGGGCACAGAGGTCGGTGCCGCCCCACCGGAACCCCTCCAGCGACAACACGGTCAATTCGGCCGGAAGCGGACCACTCATCAACGGATTCGAGCTGATTCCCAGGTACCTGAGACTCTCGAGGTGGCGGAAGTCGGCCGGGACGGGGCCGGTCAGGCTGTTGTCACGGTGCGTCCGTGGCCCAGTTGTCGCTGTTGGTCCACCCGGCACCACCCATCGACGGTCCGCCGGCCGAACGAAACGGCCCGCCGACGAGCGGCTCACGCAAGCACCTTAATCAGCGCCTCAACCACCTCGTCGACCTCCCCTTCGCTGATCACCAGCGGAGGAAGGAACCGGATGACGGTCTTCCCCGCCGCCAGCGCCAGCACGCCGTGCCCGGCGAGCGCCTCGATGTACGGCCGGCACCGCTCCCTCAGCTCGACGCCGATCATGAGCCCCACCTGCCGCACCGCACGCACCCGGGCCGGAAGCCGCGCTTCAAGACGTTCCCGGAAACGGGTGCCCAGCACCTCCGCGCGCCCGGCGAGCGCCTCCTCCTCCATGAATCCGATCGTGGCCAGCGCGGCTGTGCACGCCAGCGGGTTGCCCCCGAAGGTCGTCCCGTGCTTTCCGGGCGGGGGGCGCACGCTGTCGTCGCCCAGCACCGCCCCGAGCGGCACGCCTCCGGCGATCCCCTTGGCCAGGCAGAGCATGTCGGGCACCACCCCGTGGCGCTGGCAGGCGAACATGCGCCCGGTGCGGCAGAATCCCGTCTGGATCTCGTCGAAGACCAGCATGGCGCCCGTCTCGTCGCAGATCTCGCGCGCGGCGCGCAGGTACCCGGCCGTGGCGGGACGGATGCCGCCCTCGCCCTGCACCGGCTCGATCAGGACCGCAGCCGTGCCTTGGCCGACCGCGTCCCGCAGTTGGCCGGAGTTGTTGAAGGGCGCAAAGGAGAAGCCCGGCACCAGGGGCTCGAAGACCTCCCGGTACTCCTTTTTGTAGGTGGCGGAGAGCGCGCCCATTGTGCGGCCGTGGAAGCCGCGCATGGCCGATACGATGCCGACCCGCCCTGTCGCGAGGCGGGCGAACTTGATCGCCGCTTCGACCGCCTCGGCTCCCGAATTGCACAGGAAGCCGCGCGACAGGCCCGGCGGGGCAAGCGAAGCCAGCTTCTCCAGAAGCCGGGCGCGCACGTCATTGTAGAAGATGCCGGGACACGTCACCAGTGTCCGGGCCTGCGCGGCCACGGCCTCCGCCACCGCCGGGTTGGCGTGCCCCACGCTCGCGACTCCGATCCCGGCCACGCAGTCGATGTAGCGGCGCCCCCGGTCGTCCCACACCTCCGCCCCCCTGCCCCTCACGATCGTGATGTCGCGCTTGGGGAAGACCTCGAGCGCGTATCGCCGCTCGATCTCGCGGGCAGACCCGAATGCCGCTTCCGCCTCCGGTACCGGCGCGCGCCCTCCGGCATCCGCCTTTCGGTCCCTCATATACACACTACACACATACACAACATGTGCCGGTCTCCTTCATTGGGGCATGGTCGAGGAGGGCCGCAGGCAGTAGGATGGGGTCATGGAAACCCGTGGACAAGTCCTTCCCTGCATCGACCGGTGATGCATCCGGGCCGGGCCGCTTCGCCCATCTTGCGACGTGGACTCCCCGGTGCCGTCCTGCTGGCCGGGTGCGCCACGGCGGCACCGGAGCGGTCCGTCCCCGAGCCGTCCCCCCTCACACGGACCGAGGCGTATGAGCGCATGCTGGCGCGGGAGTACCCGCGGGAGCTGCTCGACGCGGGGGTCGGGGGAGTGACCGTGCTTGAACTCGTGGTCGACGAAGACGGGGTCGTCCAGGAGGTGGGTGTGCGCGAGAGTTCCGGACACGCGGCGCTCGACGAGGCGGCACTCCTCCTGGCACCGCTGGTACCGTTCACGCGACCCGTCGGGCACAACCGCCAACCGATCGGTGCGAGGATCACGTTTCCGGTCACCTTCGACGCCGACGCGGCCATGGCGGCGGACACCTGTAGCAACCGTGAAGAACCCTACTACACGAACAGGCACATGATCGAGCGGGCGTTGGTACGCGAATACCCGGCGCTGCTTCGTGACAGGGGTATCGGTGGCAAGACCTCCGTGTGGCTGCTGGTCGATGAGGGCGGGCGTGTGACCAGACAGCAGATCGAGAAGAGTTCCGGATACCGGAAGCTGGACGAGGCGGCGTTCCGTGTCACGCGCGGAATCCGGTTCTCGCCCGCGAAGCATTGCGGCAAGCCGGTCCCGGTCTGGGTCATGGTCCCGGTCACGTTCTCCACCCGTGAGTGAAACCGGAGGATCGGCTTGAGCCTGCCAATGCCCTGGCAGTCCGTGGATAAACCCGCACGAGCGGCGAGAGCGGCGAGGCGCCGGGCTGGCAAGGAGCGTCGAGAGGTGAATAGCAGGGCCATAGGCCGCTTGCGGGCTAACTCCAGGAGCCCGCGGAGGGGCATCGGATCCGGTGATCGGTGCCTTCCCGGGCAAATCCGTGGCGGGAAGCGCCCCTTGCCGACCAGATCCGCGACCAGGATCCGCCGCTCGGCCGCGAGGACCTGCCGGGCGGATCCGGAGGCGAGGCCTCCAACGGCCCGGCCGGTGACGGCCGCTCCGGAGCCTTCGGGGGTGATGACGCCAGTCCCTCGGCTCCTCATGTCGAGGTGCCGGAGGCGGTAGCGCTCGCCCGTCCAGCGGACGTGCCGCCAAGGGGTCGGCCGGGCCGCCGGGTTGGCGTGGAGGCGGCGCGGTAGCCTCGCCTCGAGGGCTCGGCCGATCTGTGCTCGAGCTCCGAGCGCCATGGCGAGCTCCTGGTCGATCGTGCGGGCGTACCGCTTCCGCCAGGCCCAGGGAGACCCCGCGTTCCAGTGGACGCCGCACAGCAGCGCCCAGGCAACCGAGAGGCGGCCGCGGCCGTCCAGGACCGTCCACGTCGCCGGGGGGACCGCCGCGGCCACTAGGGAGGCGTACCGGGCCGCATCGACGGCCTCGTACGCCAGCGCCGCCAGGCTGTTCTCGGCCGACAGCTGGAGCCAGGGGGCGCGGCTCGCCGCGTCCCAGGCCCGGTGATGCTCTCCCTTCCACTCGAAGAACCGCACCGCAGGCCACTCCGGCCGGGCGGCCTCGTCGAGGGCGAGCGACAGTTGCACGGCATCGGGGGCCTCTGTGTCCGTCTCCGGG
>CAZTOF010000693.1:0-11369 GCA_964615515.1 uncultured Gemmatimonadaceae bacterium | reverse complement strand
CCCCCATGCCCTCCCGCAAGCGCGTCTACTCCGGCATCCAGCCCACCGCCGTCATGACCATCGGGAACTACTTCGGTGCCGTGCAGAACTGGGTCCGGTTGCAGGACGAATGCGACTGCGTCTACTGCGTAGTGGACCTGCACGCCATGACCGCGCCCTACGACGCGGCCGAACTCCGCAGCGCGTCCACCGAGATGTTCGTCAGCCTGCTGGCGGCCGGCATCGATCCCGACCGGACGATCGTCTACATCCAGTCGACCGTCCCCGAGCAGACCGAACTGTGCTGGATGCTCGCGACGCTCACCTCCCTGGGCGACCTCTCCCGCATGACCCAGTTCAAGGAGAAATCCGGCCTCCTCAGGGGCGGACTCACCGAGGACGACGGCACCTTCATCTCGGCCGGCCTCCTCTTCTACCCCGTCCTGCAGGCCGCCGACATCCTGGCCTACCGCGCCGACTGCGTGCCCGTCGGGCAGGACCAGTCCCAGCACCTCGAGCTGAGCCGCGGAATCGCCAGGCGCTTCAATACCCGCTTCGGCCACCTCTTCCCCGAGCCCGAAACCCTGCACACGCCCATCACCAAGGTCCTCTCCACCGCCGATCCGACCCGCAAGATGAGCAAGAGCCTGGGTGCGAAGCACTACATCGGCCTCTTCGAGGAGGAGGACTCGATCCGCCGGAAGATCCGCTCGGCGGTGACCGATTCGGGGACGGCACCGGCAGCGGGCGCGGGCGACACGGGCGACCGCAGGGCCAGCCCCGGAATCGAGAACCTGCTCACGCTGCTGGCCGCCTGCGGCCATCCGGCCGAAGCGGACCGGATGCGCGAGGACTACTTCGCGGGTACTTTGCGCTACGTTGATCTCAAGGGCCTCACCGCGGATGCGCTCGTGGCCCTGACCAGCGAGATGCGGGAGCGCCGCGCCGACATCCTCCGCCGCGAGACCGACCTGGAAGGACGGATCATGGAAATGGGGGAGCGGGCCCGCGCCGTGGCCGGCGAAACGCTCGCCCTCGCCCGGGAGAAGATGGGGACGTTCGCTCCCCCGACCTGACTTTACAGCAGACTTTACGGTCCGCCGCCGCGAACGGCCGCCGGACCGGCCCCCCGAGGATCCGAAGGAGACAGCAAGATCGACATCAGCGGAGTGATGATACCCACCACCACCCCCTTCGCCCCCGTCACCGGCGAGGTCGACCTGGTGGCCCTCAGGCGCAACGTCGAGAAGTGGGTGCCGACCGGCATTCGCGGCCTCGTCATCGGCGGGTCGACCGGCGAAGCGGTCCTGCTGGACGACCGCGAACGCGTCCGGTGCTGGGACGTGGTCGCCCGATCCGTTCCCGACGACACCGTGCTGGTCGCCGGAACCGGGGCCGAGTCCCTGCGCGCGACCCTGCGCCTCACCCACATGGCCGCCGACCGCGGCTTCCACGCGGCGCTCGTACAGCCGCCCGCCTTCTACAAGGGCGCCATGACCCCGGCAGTCGTCCGCGACCACTACCAGGCCGTGGCCGATGCCGCGCCGATTCCGGTCATCCTCTACCAGGTGCCCACCCGGTTCAGCACCCTCGACTTCCCGGCCGGGCTGATCGCCGAGCTGTCGGTCCACGAGAACATCATTGGGATCAAGGACTCGCGCGGGAAACTCGAGACCGTGGGCGAGCTGGTGACGCAGACCGCGCGCGGCTTCCAGGTGCTGGTGGGCAGCGGCGCCCTCCTCTACGCGGCGCTCGAGATCGGCGCGGTCGGGGGAATCCTCGGCGTGGCCAACCTGGCGCCCGTCGACTCCGCCCGCATCCAGGCAAGCTTCCACGCGGGCGACAGGGCCGCCGCCGGCAGGATCCAGCAACGGGTCGGCGCGCTGCACAACGCCATCGTGGGCGGCATGGGCGTGGCCGGGGTCAAGTACGGACTCGACCTCCTGGGCTACCGCGGCGGCGTGCCGAGGCCTCCCCTCAAGCCGCTCCCCGAAGGCCGGCGCGGCGAGGTCGCGGAACACCTCGCGCGGGCGGGTCTCCTCGCCGAAGGGGCGTTGGCGCGCGCGTGACGGGCGAAGGAATGGGCGCACGGGCGCCAACCGGCGCGTGCACGGTCATCGTCGGCTGCCAGTGGGGAGACGAGGGCAAGGGCAAGGTCGTCGACGTGCTCGCCGGCGACATGGACGTGATCGCGCGCTACCAGGGCGGCGCCAACGCGGGGCACACGGTCCACGTGGGCGAGCACCACATCGTGCTGCACCAGGTCCCCTCCGGCGTGCTCCATCCCGAGAAGCGATGCCTGCTCGGCAACGGGGTCGTGCTCGACGTGGACCGGTTCTTCGGCGAGCTGGACGGACTGGCCGAACGGGGGATCGACGCGGCCGGGCGCATCGGGATCAGCACACGTGCGCACGTCGTGTTCCCGTACCACAAGGCCCTGGACGTCGCAGCCGAGGCCGCCGCGCGCCGCAAGATCGGCACCACGGGGCGCGGGATCGGTCCCGCCTACGAGTCCAAGACGGGGCGGCGGGGGGTGCGCATCGCCGACCTGCTGGACCGTGTTCGCGGGGTGGAGCAGGTCGGGCGCGGAATCGAGTGGGCGCGGGCGCGGCTCCGCGAGCTGGGCGCGGACCCCGGTCTGGCCGGGACCGTCGAAGACGCCCTCTCCCTGGCCCATCGCCTGCCCCCGGTGGCCACCGATGTGGGCGACGAAATCGCGCGGGCGCTCGCCGAGGGCAGACGGGTCCTCCTCGAGGGCGCCCAGGGCACGGCGCTGGATGTGGACCACGGCACCTACCCGTTCGTCACGTCGTCCAACACGACGGCGGGCGCGGCGGCGGTCGGCGTCGGCATCGGCCCCACCGCGATCGATTCGGTCGTCGGCGTCGTCAAGGCCTACACCACCCGGGTCGGCAACGGCCCCCTCCCCACCGCCTTCGACCCCGCGATGGACGAACGCATCCGCCAGTTGGGCGCCGAGTTCGGCGCCACGACCGGGCGTCCCCGCCGCTGCGGCTGGTTCGACGCGGTGCTCGCCGCCTACTCCGCTCGGGTGAACGGCCTGACCGGGATCGCCGTCACCAAGCTGGACGTCCTCGACACCCTCCCCGAGCTGAAGATCGCGACCGGATACCGGATCGACGGCGAAACGCGCTCCCTCTTCCCCGCCTGCGTCCGGGAGCTGGAGCATGCCGAACCCGTCCACGAGACCCTTCCCGGGTGGCAGACCCCGACCACCGGGGCCCGCTCCATGAACGACCTTCCCGCCAACGCCCGCGCCTACCTGCACCGGATCGAGGAGCTCGTCGGCACCCCGATCGCGATGGTGTCGGTGGGGACGCGGCGCAGCCAGGTGATCCGGGAGTGGTGATGCGGCGGGTATTCCGAGGAGTCTCATTGCACCATGGAACTGTCCCTCATGGCGGTGTATCGTATTTGGAAGCGAAGGCTCGTCCTCGATTGAATCCCATCCCCGTTCCGGCTACCTTTAAAAGCTGTGCCGCTTCCATCGCGGACTCCGATGTTTGAAGACCTGAGCAGGAAACTGGACGGGGTTCTGGGGCGCCTGCGCCAACGCGGGCTGCTCACCGAGCCCATGATCCGCGAAGGCCTCCGTGAAGTGCGCCGCGCGCTCCTGGAGGCCGACGTCAACTTCCGGATCACCCGGGATTTCCTGAAGCGCGTTGAAGAGAAGGCCAGGGGCGAGCGGGTGCTCAAGGCCGTGTCGCCCGGCCAGCAGATCGTCAAGATCGTCCACGACGAGCTCGCGGTGCTGATCGGCCGGGACGGCGAGAACGCGCTCACGTGGTCGCCGGCGCCCCCCACGGTCATCATGCTGGTGGGACTCCAGGGTTCCGGGAAGACCTCGACGGCGGCCAAGCTCGCTCTGCGGCTCGTCCGGCAGCGCCGCGCGGTCCTCCTCGCCGCCTGCGACCTCCAACGCCCCGCCGCGGTCGACCAACTGCGGGTGCTGGCCAGGCGGGCGGGAGTCCCGGTCCACCACGAGGAGGGCGCCACGGACCCCGTCGAGGTCGCGACCGCGGCCCACCGCCGCGCCCGGCGCGAAAAGGCGGCCGTCCTCATCGTCGACACCGCCGGCAGGCTCCAGATCGACCAGCCGATGATGGACGAGCTGGCGCGCCTCAAGCGGGTGCTCGGACCGCGGGAGATTCTTCTCGTCGCCGACGCCATGACCGGGCAGGAGGCGGTACGGATCGCCGGCGGCTTCGACCGCGTTCTGGACCTGACCGGCTTCGTCCTGGCCAAGATGGACGGCGACGCCCGCGGCGGGGCGGCGCTCTCGATTCACGGCGTGACGGGCAAGCCGCTCAAGTTCGTCGGGACGGGAGAGGGCATCGACGCGCTGGAGGCGGTCGACCCTCAGCGCATCGCCGGGCGCATCCTCCGGAAGGGGGACGTGGTCGGGCTGGTCGAGCGGGCCCAGGCGGTCGTCGACGCCGGCCAGGCGGAGAAGCTGCAGGAGAAGGTGCTCGGCAGAGGGCGCTTCACCCTGGAGGATTTTCTCGTCGCGATGCGGCAGGTGCAGAAGATGGGTCCGCTGGACCAGTTGATGCGGATGATCCCCGGGGCTCACCGGGCGCTCCCCGTCGGCGAGGTGGACCCGAGGCGGCTCCGGCACATCGAGGCGATCATCCTGTCGATGACGCCCGAGGAGCGGCGCCGTCCCGAGATCCTGAACGGGTCGCGCAGGAAGCGGATCGCCCGCGGCAGCGGACGGCCCGTGTCCGAGGTGAACCGCCTCATGAAGCGGTTCGCCGAGATGGAAGAGATGTTGAAAACGATGAAGGGGCTCATGCCCCGCAAGTAGACCAGATCCCCAACACCGGAACCCCGAAGAGAAATGTCCGTATCGATCCGCCTGCGGCGCATGGGCAAGAAGAAGCAGCCCCACTACCGCATCGTCGCCGCCGACAGCCGCTCCCCCCGCGACGGCCGGTTCGTCGAGAACCTCGGCTACTACAACCCGATTTCCCACCCGGCCAAACTGTCGGTCGACCTGTCCCGGGTGGACTACTGGGTCGGCCAGGGCGCCAGTGTTTCGCCGACGGTGCGGAGCCTGGTGTCCAGGGCGCGGGCCGGCGGGGACGACAAGGTCGCGCTGGTGGGTGCCGACCGCGAGCCCGACACGGAAGCGGACGCCCCGGCCGCCGCCGGGAACGGTGTCGCCGCCGAGGCCCCCGCCGAAGGGCAAACCGAAGCCGACGCCGCTGCGGAAACCCCCGAATCCGAAGCCGCGGACGCCCCCACGGCCGCGACCGGCGACGGCGCCGCCCCCGAGGCTGACGCCGCCCGGGAAGACGGCGGCGCCGCCGAGGCCGACGACACCGCTCCCGAATCCGGAGCCGCCTGAGCTTGACCGGGGGCGGCCATCCCCCCTTCCTCGTTGTGGGCCACATCAACAAGGTCCACGGCACGAAGGGCGAACTCTTCGTGTGGCCGCTGACCGACTACCCCGACAGCCACTTCACGCCCGGCGCCGTGCATTTTCCTGCCGACGAGGGCGGCGAACACCCCTCGGCCACCCTCTCCGAACTCACCGTCGAGGCCGTTCGCCCCTACCGGAAGGGCTTCCTGGCCAGGTTCGCCGGCGTCGGCGACCGTGCCGCCGCGGAGCAGCTACGCGGCCGCTACCTTCTGCGCGCCTTCGACACCATCGACCGTCTGGACGAAGACGAGATCTTCTATCACGAGCTTCTGGGGGCCGCGGTGGTCCACCGTGACGGGTCCGCGCTCGGCACCGTCAGGGAGGTCTTCCCCGTGCGCCCGTCGGACCTCCTTGAGGTGACCGGCCCCGGCGGCGAATTCCTGCTGCCGTTCGACCGCCGGGTCGTGGTCGAGGTCGACCGGGAGCGGCGCCGGGTGATCGTCGACCCCCCGGAGGGGCTCCTGCCATGATGCGCATCAACATCGTGACCATCTTCCCCGGGTACTTCGCCGCGCCCCTGGAGACCAGCATCCCGGGCCGGGCCGCGCGCGCGGGACTGGCCGGCTACCGCGTGATCGATCTCCGCGACTTCACCCACGACGTTCACCGCACCGTCGACGACGAGCCGTACGGGGGCGGCGCCGGGATGGTCATGAAGCCCGAGCCGTTCTTCGAAGCCGTCGACGACCTTGCGCCCGTGGGGCCGGTCGTCCTCATGTCGGCCCGGGGGCGGCGCTTCCGCCACGCCGACGCCGTCAGGCTCTCGCTCGAGCCCGAGATCACCCTGCTGTGCGGCCACTACAAGGACGTCGACCAGCGCGTCGCCGACCACCTGGCCACGGAGGAGATGTCGATCGGCGACTTCGTGCTGTCGGGCGGCGAGGCGGCGGCGCTCGCGGTCACCGACGCGGTGGTGCGGCTGCTGCCGGGAGCGCTGGGGGACCACGAGTCCGCGTCCTCCGACTCGTTCTACGACGAAGAGGTGATCTCGGCGCCTTCGTACACGCGGCCCGCGGAGTACCGGGGGCTCAGGGTGCCGGAGGTCCTACGGAGCGGCGATCACCGCCGGATCGAGGCGTGGCGGGCGGCGGAGTCGGAGCGGCTGTCGCGCCGTGCCTCCCCACCTCCGCGCCGCCCATCCCGACCCCGCGGACCCGTATCGGGAGCAAGAAGGTCTGCTTCACCGTCAAACCGTCGTGCTTGTGAGAGGGATGGTACGAGAAGCCGTACCTGAACCCGCCCCGGGGGCAGGTCGTCACGTAGCCATACCCATGTTCACCCGTGGTTACGTCCCACCAGCCATTCCACCTGGCGGTCACTTCCTGAAGCGAGCCACACTCCGCCTCCGCGCTCGCCTCGCGGTCAAGAGGATTGCCGAATAGCGCCAGCGTGGCGCCGACGCCGATCGCCGCGCCCCCGAGGTTGACGGCGTAACGCGGTCGCGGGTCGTGCGTATCTGGGGGAGTCCGTGGATCGGCCCGCGCGACCACCGGACGCGGCGAGGCGCCGGGCCGGCGAAGCGCGACGAGAGGGCGGTGGCGCAGCCGGACCGAAATGGGCCCGCGGACCTCACGACCACGACAGGGGAAACCTGAGATGACAGGTACCGCGCTCCTGGTCGCCACGTTGCAGCAGGTGACGCTGACCGGCGTGGTGCGCGACAGCGTCGATCTGGAACCGGTCACCTTCGCCCGGGTCACGGTTGCGACGGTGGGTGGCGAGACGGTCGCGGCATCGGGGGATTCCGACCGTTTCGGGGCCTTCGTGCTGCCGGGAGTCACGGCCGCCGGCCCCGTTCGCGTCGAGGTGGGGGCGTTCGGCTATGCCGCGTGGACGCGCACCTACGACGTGCCGCCCTCCGGCCCGATGCGCGTGCTGCTCAGACCTGCGCCGATCGGGCTCGAGGGAATCGAGGTGGCCGTCAGCGGTCGCGCCGGGGATCCGATGTCACTGTCCCGGGACGCCTTCGTGGTCGATTCCGTGCTGCTCCGGAGCTTCCCGGCGATCCTGGAGACCGACGTGTTGCGGGCAACGCATGTCTCTCCCTCCGCGTCGGCGGTCTCCGACTACATCTCGGTGCCCTTCATCCGGGGCGGCACCGGCGAAGGAACCCCGGTGATGCTCGACGGCGTGCGGCTCTTCAACGCCTTTCACGTGGGAGGCTTCGTCTCGGCGGTCAACGCCGAGGTGGTGAAGCGCGCGACCCTCCTGTCGGGATCGGGCGGGGACGGCATTGCGGTCGGGTCGCTGTCGGGGGCCATCGACATCGCAACGCGGGACGGTTCCCGCGACCGGAGGCGGACGGCGGGCTCGCTGGGCCTTGCCTCCTCCCGGCTCTCGGTCGAGGGGCCGATCGGCGAGAGCGCGTCCTATCTGCTGGATGGCCGGCGCACCTATATCGACGGGCTCACGGCCGGGCTCGACTGGGTGGGGCTCATCGACAAGCCCTTTCCCTACTTCTTCCAGGACCTTCTCGGCCCACTACCGCGACCGGCTCGGGGCCAACGGGATCGTCGACGCCAACCTGGGACACAGCCGGTTTGCAAGCGACCTGCTCAAGTTGAGGCAAACCGCCGGAGCCGATCCCGGAGACCCCGGCGGCGACACGCTGCTGGCCGGTGACGGGGTGCTCAGCGAAACCCGCGCCGATCTGCGGGTGACCTGGAGGGCGGGGCGCGCCACGATTACGGCCGCGACGCAGGCGACCCGGTTCACCACGGAGCAGGGCTACAGGGGCCACTTCGACGTGGGCATCGACTTCCTGGGGCCGCTCGCCCTCGGCAGGAGCCTCTGGCGGCTGGCCGCCTACTCGACCGCGGAGGTCACGCTGCGGCGCGGGTTCTCCGCGCGGGTGGGGCTGCGGGTCGACCGCTTTCACGGTCTCGCGACCACGTTGGCGGGCGAAGCGCAGGTGAGCTATGCGGCTTCCTGGTGGGACGCGCGCATATCGGCGTCGCGTTCGCACCAGGGTCTGGCCTCGTTGCGCAACGAGGAGGCGCTCGACGCGAGCTTCCTCGCCTACGACCTCCTCGTTCCCGTCAGCGAGGCGCCGGTTCCCCGCAACACCGAATTCTCAATCGGGTGGGAGGGCGCGCGGGGCGGGCTTCGTGTCCGGCTGGACGCCTACACCTGCACCCTGGACCACCTCAGGCTGCCCGCCCTGGGGAACGATCCGATTGGGGCAACCGTGCTGGGGGATCCGTCGCTCTGGGAGCTTGGCAGCGGCAGGGCGCGGGGAATCGAGGCGTCCTGGAGCTGGATGTGGGACAGGCGAATCACGGTCCTGGGGAGCTATCGCTGGGCCGGCGTGTCCCGCACCGTGGGTTCGCGCACCTTCACCCCCCGCTTCCACCGGGACCACGAACTCGAACTGGGGTCGTCCTACAGGCGCGGTGCGTCGTCGTGGTCCGCGCGGGTGTCTCTGCGCTCGGGGCAACCGGTCACTCCGGTGCTGGCGATCGTCCCCATCGGGAGACGGGGACCGTACGAGGACACCGAGCTGTTGATCCTGGGAGGCGCCTACAACTCCGCCAAGCTGCCCTGCTACGCCAGGATCGACGTGGGATGGCGCCGCGAACGCGAGGTGTCCTGGCTCGGAGGAGGGTCGCCGGTGCCCTACATCTCCGTGGCCAACCTGTTCAGCCTGCCCAATGTGGTCGGTTGGGAGATGGAGAAGGACAGCGGGGGCGAGATCGGGAAGGTGTACGTGCCACAGCTCCCGATGATCCCGTTCTTCGGCGTGGAGTTCCGGTTTTGAGGGCGTGCGCGGAGTCCCGCCTGGCCGCCCGCGGAGTCCTTTCCGGCCCGCGGCCCCGCCGCATTCGGCGCTCGCGGGGATTTGTCCGCGGACTCCTGGCGGCAGCGGCGGTGGCGGCCGCGCCGGCGTGCGAACCGACCGATGAGTTCGACGAGCACCCGGACGTGGTTGTGCTCGCGGTTCTTCTCGTTGCCGGTGAGAGCGAAGCCCGCATGCTGGCCGTCCATCCCCATCGCCAACCGGGCGACGCCGCGCCGGAGGTCGCCGCGACCCTTGAGGGGCCCGGCTGGAAGGCCGCGTTTTCCAGGACGCTGGAGTTGGAGGCGTGCGGCGGCCTGCTCACAGGGCTCGTTCCCTCGACATGCCTGGGTGCCACGCCTCCGGAGGCCATCCGGCCTGGCGTCGGATACGGTATCCGCGGAACGGCCCCCATGGGTGCGTTCACCGGCGAAATGAGGTTCCCCAACCCACCGGTTCTGGTCGAGCCGGCGGACACTCTTCGGCTGTCCGGGCGGGACCTTCGGTTCAGGACGCTCCCCATTCCGATGCGGTACCAGGTCCCCGCGGACGTCGGCACGCTTCTGGCGGAAGGGCACGATGTCGTTGTCGGCTACGCCGGCGAGGAACAACGGTTCCCGAACTTCTACCGGGAGATCGACATGGGGGCGGCCGTGGACACGATCTTTCTGTACCCGGTGGACGAGAGTATGCGCTTCTCCCTGCGCCTTCTGGGCATCGGCCGGCACTACACGGACTTCGTGAAGCACATCGGCGTGGACTACCCTCTGCTCCGCCCCTGGCCGAGCTTCGGCATCGAGGGCGAGGGTGTGTACGGGTACTTCGACGGGGTAACGCCTTCGCGGGCCGCCCGGATACTGGTGGAATCGAGGTAGCGGTCCGTGGATGACGGACCGCAGGGAGCTTGCGCGGCAGAAGCCGCCTGTGGCTGCGGTCTTCCGCGGCGCAAACTCCGGGAGACAACCCCCGGCGCCGATGTCTCAGAAGAGCAGCCTCAGCCACCCCCGCCGGCCCTTCGTGTCCACCTCGACTCCGCACACCGTGCCCGTCACGCCGCCCTCGACCTCGCGGGTGCGGTTCTCCCGGTCGATCACCATGTCGATGTCGATGATGACGTCGATCTCGCAAACACCGCTCGTCCCGTCGTCGAGATTCTCCCAGGCGACGCTCCCGGTCCAGGTGCCGTCCATGCTGATCGAGACGACGTTGTCCTCGTGGGCGACGGTCTTGGTGAGCTCCTTCTCGACGGTCCCGGTCAGGGACATCGTGACACCGTCGCGACTCGTCCTGGTGCAGCCGTCGAACTCCGTCGTGACCCGTATCTCCCGGGTGCCGCCGTCCTCGCCGCGCTCTCCGCTCATGGTCCCGGACATGCGCACGGTACCACCCCCCGGGCACTCCCGCTCCCGGTCGAACTCTCCGGACCGGCCGCGATCTCGATCTCTATCGTTCGCCGCGCCTCCCCCGAGGTCTGCCACACCCACCGACAGCCCGACCAGGGGACCGATGGTCACGTTGCCCACCAACTCGACGACGGCCATGGCCTCGTCCTGGGTGATCGCATCGGGCCCCCCGCTCTCGCACGCCACCGCCATGCAGGCGAGCATGCCCGTCACCGCTGCGTTTTCGATCCGTCGCTTCCGCTTCATCCGTGGCTCCTTTCCCGCCTCGTGGCGGCCGTGTTGAATGATCCTCGCCGGGAATGACATCCACCGGTTGCGATTCGTTAGGACTGCGGGCCCACCTCTCGCGACACCACGACACGCTCGCGACACGCTCGCCACTTCCAAAAGCACCCCCGCCGATCTATCTTTGCAGGCTTGCTCGCGGCAAGGCCGCAAATCGGTAACGAACTTGAGGAAGGGGAGCCCGGCCATGGCGGACATCCTCCACCAACTCGATATGGAACAGGCGCGGGACGACCTTCCCGACTTCGCGCCGGGTGACACGATCAAGGTCCTGTACCGGGTCCGCGAAGGGCAGAAGGAGCGGATCCAGGTCTTCGAAGGGGTCTGCCTGGGACGGCGCGGCTCCGGCATGGGCGAGACCTTCACCGTCCGCAAGATCTCGGGCGGCAGCGGGGTAGAGCGCGTCTTCCCGGTCACCGCCCCCACGGTCGGCGGCGTCGAGGTCGCGCGGCGCGGGCGGGTCCGCAGGGCCAAGCTGTAC
>CAZTOF010000692.1:0-3801 GCA_964615515.1 uncultured Gemmatimonadaceae bacterium | reverse complement strand
ATCCGGTGATCCCCCTCCCCCACCTCCCGCACCCTCTCCAGCAGGACCGCCCGCCTGATCGAAAGGTCGTCCGTCGCATTCCCGCTGATCTCCCGCAACACCCAGTAGACGGTGAAGAGCCATCAGTTGGCGTCATACCCCCGCCGCCCCATGGCATCCGTCGCGGCTTGCCGGAAGAAATCGTAGTCGCGGCTGATCGCCAGATTCCGGCGCCGCAACCCGGCCTTGCGGAATTCGTCGAAATCGCCCCGGTTCAGCGATAGCCCGCGATAGGGACGCTTCTGTCCGATCAGCCAGTCGACCAGCGAGCACAGCACATTGACCGTCAGAAACGGGTGCCCGGCCGTCTCGTCGTGGAGGGCGCCGAGGAACCCGGGATCGCAACCGATCCTCTCAGCGAAAACCTTCGCGACCAGCTGGCCGAACTCGCCGGCCCGGCTCCCGGAGACGTGCTCGAAGAGCGGGAACGGATGCTGCCGCACGTAGGGCGCCAGCTGGTTCTGGTCCATCAGTATGAAGTGTGCGTCGGGTTGCTGGCCCAACAGCACCAGCAGGTTCTCGCGCGCGAACTCGAGGAACTGGTTGAGCAGTGGCTGGACGACCGTGTACCGCACATAGTCGTCCCGTTCGGCCGTTGCGCGGAGGAAGCCGAACAGGGTTTCGTACTCATCGATGATCAAGACCTTGCGGCGCCCGTCGGGAGCCACGGGGGCGCAGTCTGCGACCGACGTTTCAACGAAATCGCCCGCGAGGCGCGATGAGGACGCGACCGCATCGGACACCCTGTCGAAGAAGAGTCTGGCGTTCGAGCTGGGCCCGGTCCCGCAGGTCTGGGAGACGATAACCGAGTCCGCGGCGGTGAAGTCGAGGCCGAAGCACGCGGTGGTCTTGCCGCTCCGGCGAACGCTGCACCAGAGCCGCACCCCGTTCGTCCGGTCGAAGGCGCTCAGGAGGTCGCGGACGCTCGTTCGCTCCACCCGGTAGAACGGCATCATGCTCGGTGTCTTGAGCGGAAACTCGCGGGCGATGTTGTGGGAGATCGCCGGGCCCGTCCGTCTGCTTCGCAGCGAATGGATCGTTCGGGCCAGGACCTCGACCGCGCACTCCACCGTGGCGTCGGCATCCAGGCCGTGCGTGTCCACCACCATGGCCGCGAGCGTGTCCCTCTCGCGCACGAACTCCCTCATGTGCGGCCTGAGCGGCGCCACCACGAGCGCGACGTTCCGGGCTCCCGCCTCGGTCAGCGCACTGGAGAACGCGCGGTCGCCTTCCAGGTAGGCGCGGGCCTCGATCACTCGGCGGGCGGACGCCGCCCGGGGGGCGCGAACACCGATCTCCAGCAGGCGGTCGTCCCGCGAGAAGCGGCCGAGAAGGGGCAGCGGAAAGTAGTCCTCGCGCTTCTTGCGGATCAGTTGGTCTATGGACCTCAGGAGTGGAATGACGGAGCGCTCGATCCCTTCCGTGAGCGGGCCGGGTTCAACCAGCTCCACCAGTTCCGAAGCGGCTCCCGGTGTCAGGAAAGCGAGGTTGTGTCCCCAGCGCCGCGAGAACCCCGACAGGAGCGCATGACCGCCCTCGTCCGCGAAACGGACCGCGGCGTACCCTTCGAGGATGCCCATCGCCGCTGCCGAAAAAAGGCTCCGCAGCCCCAGGATCGCATACTGGTCGTAGGTGTTCGTCGCGCGCACCGAGTAGTAGTCGAGCGGCAGGTCCAGGAATCGGACGAGGCCCGCGATCGACTTCTGAACGGCGTCGAAATGCGTGGTCTCCTTGAGGTCGCGCTCGTGTCCGTAGCCCTTGGAGAAGATCTCGTGCGAGTGTTCCGAAAGGCATCGCCGCACCACCGGCAACGCCCGGTCGCGCGTGGCCGCCTCGCTCGGTGCCAGACAACGGTCGAAGTGCCGAAAAAGGCAATCCCGGTAGCTGGTCGCCCACTGGAAGATGTGCCTTTCGCTGAGCTTGCGGAGGTCGCTGCGGAACTGCGCCTCCCAGGCGTGAGCACGCTCGGCGGCCAGTGCGGCTTCCGGATAGGCCGTGGTCGGCGCCGGTTCGCCAACCTGCGTGGCCCGGCCGGAAATGCGCGCGTCCAGGAACTCCAGCAACCTCTTCCTCCACTTGGGCTGGAAACGCGCGATCACGGGATCGAGGGTCGGTCGCCATTCGATCAGGGATTGCCGTCCCATCTGCTCGATGAGGCGCCGGAGCATCATCTCCGGTTCCTCGGCGCGCCCGGTGGCCAACCGGGCTTCGATCTCGGTCAGACGAGCTTCGATGTCCACTCGGGCAGATCTCCTTTCGCGGCGCCACGATGGGTTCCCTGCTTCAATAGCCATCATCGATCAGCCGGCGGCGGCTGAACTCGTGCCTGAAATGGCGTGCGTTCCACCGCACTACGCCTTCGCCCCCACAGACCGGATCGCCCATGTCCGTTGTCGCCCCGCCGGCATCCGCCACGGACAATTGTGACCGTTTGAGTCAAGAACGGTCCGCGTCAGGGCCGGGGGACAAGCCCGACGCGACCCACGCCACCGTTTCCGGGGTGCTCTCGGGTGGCCGACGGCGTAGCGTCCCCGCCCGGCGAACCCGCTGACCCCGAAGGGGACGCGATGACCTCTCGATCCGCGCGAGCGTATTCCACTCGCTGGGTCTTGACGTGACGGTCGAGGACGGCACCGGTGGACGGAGCCGGTGTGGCTGGCAATGCCGCGACTGCTGGTGGACCGAACCGCCGTGGGGCGGGTTGTGAGAGGGACGACGACGCCAGCCAGGGTCGCCATTGTCGGCACCGGCTTGACTCGTTCACGACGAAACGATACTGTGGATCGCGATTGAGATACAGGAGGTTCGGATGAAGACACGGAGTTCGATGGTGCATGTGCGGATGGACACCGACATGAAGCGGAAGGCGATGGCAGCGCTCGCAGCGATGGGCTTGACGGCTTCGGAGGCCGTGCGGCTGCTGTTCCATCGCATTGCCGTTGATCAGGCGTTCCCGCTTGAACTCAAGGTTCCCAACGCGGAAACGCGGGAAGCCATGGCCGAGGTTGACGAAATGGTCAGCACGCGCGCGGCGCGATTCGCGAGCGCGGACGAGATGTTTGCGGAGCTTGAAGAAGCCTCCGGCCGGTAAGCGGGCCAGGCCGCCGCGACGGGTTGACTACTCGCGTCAGTTCTTCAAGGACTGGAAGCGTCTTTCGCGTTCCGGCCGGTACGACATGCGTCGGTTGAAAGCGGTCATGCTCCTTCTCATGGCCAACGATGCGCCGCTCGGTCCCGAATGGAGGGACCACGCCTCTCCGAGACCATCAGTTAGTCGCTCGCCGGCCGGATGGCGGCGCACCCGGCGCGGGGGCCGCTCTTCGAGAACGCCGTCGTGGTCGAGGCCCTCAAGCACCGCTTCAACGCCGGTCGCCGGTCGAATCTCTCGTTCTGCCGGGACGCGGACGGAGTGGAATGCGACCTTCTCCACGAGAACGGCAACGGCATCGGTCTGATCGAGACCAAGGCCGGGACGAGGATCCGCAAGGGTCACCTCGCGGCGCTCGACCGGGTCGCGAAACCGGTCCCGCGGGTCTGCGCCAAGGCCGTAATCCACGGAGGAACGGACCGGCGGCCCGCGGGGCGACTGCGAGGTCGTCCCGCTTGAGGACCTGCCCGCGCTGCTCGCGCGACTCGACGCATCCCCACCGCTCTACGCGGGCGGCGGCTGAGGGAGCGGGTCCCCATCTTCGTCAACCCCACTTTACATTCTGTCAACCCCGGTTGACATTCGTCCCCACGTCCGTCCACCCCCACCCGCCT
>CAZTOF010000691.1:0-2554 GCA_964615515.1 uncultured Gemmatimonadaceae bacterium | reverse complement strand
GTGATCGACCCGGATGTGCTGGTGTTGCAGCTGAACAGGGAGGCGGCGGTGTTCGAGTGGTGAGGGGGAGTCTCGACCAAGAGGAGGGTCACGTCACATGAAGAGCAGATTATCACGTCCGGGCGCGGGGATCGGTTGCGTCGGGCTGGCACTGGCGGGCGCGATTCCCGCGCGGGCCCAGGAGATCGTCGAACTTCCCGCCGAGGACCGGATGCTGGAATCTGAGTGTGAGGAACCCTACCGGCTGGGCACGCTGGCGGGCGAGGATTGGGAAGAGTTCGGCGAGATCCAGAGCGTGCGTCGTCGTCCTCTTGTCGAAGCATGGCGGTGGAAATCGTCCGCTGGGAAGACACGAGGTTTGACGGTCGGCCCGCGACCGTCGCCGCGATCGTTCGGTGGACCATTGCGGGGCGGGGACCACAACGACGCTCAGCCAAACACCGCCCGGCCTGTCCGCATCCCCGATGCGGGGTTGGTGGCGCCCGTCCGGCCGCTGCTCCGGCAACAGCGCGGGAAGCTGGGGGTCGAAGGGGGGCGTAGCGCCTTTTGCCAGTCCGCCGTGTTCAACTGAGGTTCGCGCTACCAACGGCAAGTCTGCCCTTGACTCAAAGAACGCGAGGCGACTAGCATGCGACCATGGATTGGATTCAGTCACTCGACCTCGGCCCCGAATTGGTCTATGCTGTTATGGGTGCTTTAGTAAGTGGTGTCCTTGGCTGGGGTTGGCGCGGACTCTCCGCCAAGAAACAGGTCAGGCAGATCGTTGATTCCGTATCGGAGGAACACCACAGGCGCGTGACGGAGCTTCTGGAGCAGATCGCTGAGGGCGGGTCTCCGAACGTGAGAGCGGCAAGAAGGCAATCGACATCATAAACGCTGCCCGTGCCCGGAATGAAGAACTGAGAATACACCGGTACGAGCAGCAAAGGAAGAAGGCGCGAGAGATCGGACGCAGGTTCTACCGGCGGCGGTACCCGTTGTGGAGGCGAGCGTGGCTGCGTGTCACCCGGAGATGAAGCGTGGGTGGTGGACTTGTCGCTACAGGGTTTCGGCGTTCACCCGCAGATACTCGTCGATGAAATGAACTCATCCAAGTGCCGGGAGGTGTCCCCGCTACGTGAAGGGTCTTGCCCTCGTGGATTCCCAATCCCGAGAATACCAAATGGTGGCTATCCCGCAGTCCTAACCACGCCCACTCCGGGGTCTCCGATGCGCATTGACACATTGACGCGCCCGGGGCACGCTAGGGAAGGGGAGAGGTGAAAGACCTTGTCGAGCTGGTGGCTTGGTTCCTTCTGGAGCTGGTGCCGTTCTGGTACGGATGGTATATCGGAGTGCTTGGGATGCCGTGCGGGGTTGTTGGAGTCGTGCTTCACCGGCCTCGGTGGAAGGGTTTGTTGTTCGGTGGGCTTTTGGGCCCGGTGGGGCTCGTCGTGCTAATGCGCAAGCATGCCAAGGATGTGACGACGGAGTGGCCCAAGGAATGAGCCCACAGGCGTGCGGGATGGCGCGTTCGGGAAGATGTGCGGGGTGCGGGCGTAAGTTCCGACGAAGAGACAGGCCTGTGGACCCCCGCTTCTACTGCTGTTCCCGATGCGGCTACAGCTTCCCCCCAAATGTACGATTCGTGAGCAGGGGCAAGGACCCGCCCCAGAGAGGGCGGCGCATGAGTTTTTGGGCAGGTTGGTGGTTCGCGTACTGGCCGACTGCGGCGGTGGTGCTTCTGGCCACAGGCGCGGAGGGGGGGACGGCTGCGGCCGCGATGATCTGGTTACAAATCCCGTGGATGCTGTTGGGCTGGCCGGTCAAGCGAGTCCCGGCGTGCTGGCCGGGCAAGGCGCGGCAGGAAAAGGCATTGATGGCGCTTGAACGGGTACGGGAAGAAACCGAGCGGGTCATCCCTGACCAGGAGCGGGACAAGTGAGCCCTGCGGACGGGGTGAGCGGGTGTGGCGAGCTGGGAGGCCAAGGCCCCCGGATGGTGAGGCGGGTGGCGCAACTGGAGCCCCATGGGGCGTGGAGCGATCAGTGAGGTTCGCCACGTCCACCAAAGTCGTACGGAATCCCGTTCAGGTTCCCTCTTCGCGCGCTCTGGCGTGAGCGAGGTTGAAGTCGCGTTCGGTCACCCGGAGGTTCACCCGCCGCGTCTTCTTGAAGGTGCTTCGGGCCGCGATCCGGGCCGCTTCCATCTCGCTTTGGGCTCCGGCGGCACGGCGCAACTCGCCCCGCTCGAACTTCTCCAGGATCTCGCGTTCTTCCGGGTTCAGTCGGTCGGTCATGGCTATCGCCTCTTCCGGTATTCGCGTGGGGCCTTCCGGCTTGGAATGATCGTCTCCCATCGTGGGGTCTCTTGTCAACGACCTTCCGCCGCCCGATCCGTGAACCCGCACGCTCGACGATCTCGACCCCGCCGGCCCGCAGCACGACTGCGATCCGGCAGCCCACCGATTGCGAAGTTACCTTCAGGAACCGGCAACTCCCGACAGGAGCCCGACCCACAATCATCGACTTCGTCCGTCAAGCTCTGGCCGAATGAAAGGAGATTACGACCATGT
>CAZTOF010000690.1:0-3137 GCA_964615515.1 uncultured Gemmatimonadaceae bacterium | reverse complement strand
CACTTCACCCGGCGTGGGTCCACCCGCAGCAACCGGATCGGAATCGCCAGGACGTCGTTGCGGAGGTCGAAGACCCGGCCCCCGCCCGGCCGAATCTCCCGCTTCCGCCCGAGGGAAAGGCTGAAGGAATCGGCCGCCCCGGGGTCGATCTCGTAGCCGATGTCGTATAGCGACTCGAGGGTGATCAGGCTCAGCGGCTGCGAATCGCCGGTCAGGTACGGCGTCATGAGTTCGTCCCCGAAGACGGTTCCCCTCCAGTGCGAGTCGGAGATCCCGGCCTTCGCGCCGCTTTCGAGCGGCACTTTCGCGCCTTCGTAGCCTCCACCCCCGGCGGCGTCGAAGGCCGCGATCGTGCGGGGGCCTTCGAAGTGGGTGTCGGCGTCGGGATTGTCGGGCAGCGACGGGTCGCGCAGCCGGTCGTGGCGATCCCAGAGCCCGGGCACGAAGCCGAGCGCGTGCGCCATCTCGTGGGTCATGAACGGTTCGAGCAGCTCCTCTTCCTCGATGTCGGCGAGATCGTCCTCGTCCAGGATGAGCGCGGCCAGGGTGGGTTGCAGCCAGATGCCTTCCCCGCCCTCCAGCGGATAGGGCCGCACCCAGCACGGCCCCGACCGCGCCAACACGCCCCCGGCTCCGTCGATCGAGTCGATCGTGACGAACACCCGGATGTCGTCCACCACGTCGGACACGGCGGGCGACCCGGGTCCGCAGGTACCCGCCGGAACCCGGTTGAAGGCATCGTGATCCCAGTCGAACACGTCCCGTGCGATCACCGACTCCCACCGCTCGGCGGCGTCCTTCACGGCATCGTCCTGCTCGCTGGTGCCGCCCTGGAGGAACACGAGCTCGATGTCGAACGGCTCCACGGGCTTTCCGCCCAGCGTGACCGTCAGAGTCGACGGACCGAAGGCGGTGAAGGCGTGAACGGCGAAGTGGTAGGTGCCCGCCCGGGTCGGCACCATCTGGCACTGCTCGTCGGTCTCGCCCCCGATGCTGAAGCAGCGGTACCGGTACCGGTAGTCGGGACGCCGGCCGTAGTGGGCGAACAGGTCGGCGTCGCCCGTGCCCCCGGACAGCTCGACGTTCAGCGCCTCGTCGGACGCCTCGGTGATCTCGACCCGGAACAGGAACACTTCGTTCAGCTTGTCCGATTCCAGGGTCACGGGCTGCCCGAGTCCGATTTCCCGCTGCCGCACCACGTTCAGAGTCACGCTGTCGGCGTTGTTCGACTCCTCCCACTCCTCGATCCCACCTCCCGGGTCGATCTCCACTCCGACCCGCCGCCTTCCCGCCTCCAGGGAACCGGCAAGGAGGACCACGGTCGCGGTGTCCCCGGGTTCGATCCGGTCCACCTGGACGCGGCGCACCTCGACCCCGTCCACCGTGACCGCCACGGGGAAGGTCGCCGGCCCCCTCCCGTCGCCCAGATTGGTAATCCGAGTACGAATCTCCACGACGTCGCTGTCGAGCGGATCGAAGCGGGTGGGCTCCAGCTCACCGGTCAGCGCGTAGTCCGGAACGGGCGGATCGGAGAGGGCCGTGGCGGTGAACACGTCCTGGAAATCCGCCGCGGTCACGGCCACGGACTGTAGCCGCCGGTCCCCCAGGGTCCACCGCGTGGTCGCGAGCCCGGCCGTGTCGGTGTGCACGATACTGTCGCCCACCGTCCCGCTTCCGTCGTCCGGCGTGAAGGTGACCGCAATCCCCGCCGCCGGAGTGCCGCCCGGGTCGGCCACGAACACGACCAGCCGTTCGGACAGCGCCTCGCCCCTGAGCCCCTCCTGGCCGTTTCCCGACGCGATGGCCACGCTGTCGGCGAGCTGCTCCACCGTAATGATCGCCACGCCCACGACCCGCCCGACCTTGGCCTCCAGCCTGCCCTGGCCGTTCGCCACCGCCGTCACGGTAGCCCCGAGCGGGTCGCTCTCCATGGCGAAGACGGCCGAGTCGACGCTGAACCAGTCCGGAAAGGTGTCCACCGGATCGCCGTACTGGTCGAACACGAACCCGCCGAAATTCGACGATTCGCCGACGTACGTGAGCGTGTCCTGCGGCGGTGCGACGAAGATGCTGTCGGGCACGGGAGGATCGGGCTTGACACCGTTTTCGCCGTCGCACCCGAAGATCGCCGCGAGCAGCAGCAGGCTCAGGGGTCCGTGGACGAATCCGCCCGGATGCTTCGCCGCTCGAATCTCCCATGGCCGCGAGCGGCCACCCCGCGGGCTGAAACTCGCGGCGCGGCGCGGGGCCTGTTTCATGGGAGTGCAGTCCTGTTCGTCATCGATGTTCTCATGCTTGCCTTCCTGCCGGGGGCCCGCGCAGTCCTGCCAAGTGGACCGGCAGGTACAGCACTGCGAAAAAGGCCAGCGCCAGACCCTCCAGCCACAGAATGTACCAAGGCCAGGGGAGGAACAGGAAGGGCGAAGCCGTGTCGGGCGCTTCGCAGAGGTACATGTAGTTGCCGTCCACGGCGAGGTTCACGGGGGTCAGGACCGCCGCCAGGACGTTGAGCCCCACGAACGCGCGCACCAGCGACCCGAAGGTCGGGCGCATTCCCAGTCCCCATGTGGCGAAGATCGCGGTGGTGACGATTCCGGCGTGCGAGATGAAGTACTGGAAGAAGTGGTAGTCGGGAAAGCCTTCGCTCAGTTCAGGGGTGATCATCGCGTTGCCGGCCCCGGCAAGGCCCCAGAAATAGACGAGCTCGTACGCGAGGCGGCCGCGAAAGAGGAGCGCGGCCACCGAGAGCAGCACCGAGATTCCGCAGATGTGGAGCGGCAGGTGCTCCCGCAGGAAGGTCGCGCCCCCGAGCGTCACGAAACGGAAGATCCAGTACGCCACCTGGTTGGCCAGGATCACCGCCGCCAGCGAAACGCACACGACCCGGGTCGCGCGCTCCGAGTCGAGCCGCCGCACGATAAGCGAGAGGGCGGCCGGAACCGCCACCATCGCCGCCAGCGCGACGATGTGGGGCGTGCCGAAGAGCTGGAAGGGGGGCGCGGTCATGAACGGGCTGTTTTTCGTGTCGCTGACAGCTTACCATGTTCGCGCCCAATCACGCATCACCCCATCCGGAGAAGCATTCATGCAGTCACGATTCCGGGGCCGCGCACCCGGTGCCGCGACCGGCCCCCCCG
>CAZTOF010000689.1:0-3305 GCA_964615515.1 uncultured Gemmatimonadaceae bacterium | reverse complement strand
AGGGCGGGTTTCCTATACTGTAGTGCAAGGTCTAACAAGGTTGCGCGTGGAATGGGAAGCCTCCTTTGTCCGGCCTTCCGGCGGCGCGCTGTCCGGCTCGAAAGGAGTTGTTGAATGGATCGACGGATTGTCAAACTACTTGGGCTGGTCGTGTTGGTTGCCTGCAGGAGTTCGGGCGTGGAGCCCGATCCCGCAGATTGCGTTGAGTTGCCGCCGGTTGCCCTCCATTGGTGGGCGGGCGACAGCGTGGGCACCGACCGGATCGGAACCGCGCACGCGACCCTGATGCACGGGGCGACATACGCGACGGGCCTCGTGAAATCCGGGGGTGGACAGTCGTTCTCCTTCGATGGGATCGATGCGATCGGCGTCGTGGATGACGCTCCGACCCTCAACCCCTCGGGTCCGTTCACGGTCATGGCCTGGGCCAAGCCGGAACCGTACCCGTGGAGTGGTGCCATTATCGGCAAGGGCCATCCCTGGGAGGAGTCCTGGGTGCTGGGCAATCACAATGGGCGTTGGAATGGCTTCATGCGTTCCGCGGGCGGTTGGGCTGCGAACGTCTACGGTCCCGAAGTCACCGCCGGCGTGTGGACGCACGTTGCCATGAGATGGAACGGTGCGGCGATTGCGCTCTATGTCGACGGAGTGCTTGAGGACGCGTCACGGATCGAGACCATTCGTCGAACCGACGCGTTCGTCGGGATCGGCGCGCGGAGTGAGGAAGGGTTCAACGACGAACTCGACCTTGAGTTCATCGGTGAAATCGATGAGGTCGTGTTCTTCGGCCGAGCGCTCGGCGAGGACGAAGTCCAAGCCGTGTTCGAGGCGGCCGAGGACGGTATCTGCAAGTCCTGAAGAGGGCAACCCGCATAGACTCCCGCCAACACGGCGCCTCGCCGCTCTCGGTTGCTCAGGCGGGCTGCCCGCCCGGACCTGCCGATTCCCTTCGCGGTTGGTCAGGTCGTCTGAAACCCCGTCACCCGGCGGATCGTGCCGTCCGGGTCGGCGTGGATGTGGTTCAGCCCTTCCATCGGCTGGCCGCCCGGCCCGGTCGCCCGCCACCCCACCAGCGCCTCTCCGCGGCAGATCCGGATGTCACCGGCGTGTTCCAGGTAGTAGCCCGGCATGTAGTGGTGACAGTTGCCGATGTGGACATTCAACAGGTGGACGCCGCGGATGGCCGTCCAGTCGTCCCGAAATTCCACGTTTTTGTCGCATACTTGTTGCAGCCTTGCGAGTCGCTTCCCCGGATCCTGTGCATTCCACGCCGCGACCCAGACGGGCAGGGTGCGTTCCAGCCCCGCACTCAGGTCGATGCGATTCGCCATCAGGTCGAGACGGCTCAGCTGGAAGCGCCATCCGCCCTCCTGCCGGCTGGCCGCCTCCTCCGACGGGAGGCCGGTGTGGCGCAGTTCGAGGCGGCTTCCGGGCCCGTCCGGGCGCACACGGATCTCCACGACCGACGATCCGGCCGGGTATTCGTCCGCCTGCGGCCCGGATTCGATTCCCCACGTGAGCGCGAGACGCCGGGCGTCGGAATCGACGCGGCGGATCTCGCCGCTGATCACGATCCCGTGGTTGGGAAACTCGGCCCTGAATGGGCTGTGAGGGTGGGGCTCGAAGGTGATGTCGCCGTCCATCCACGCAGAAAACTGTACGGGAGTGGTAATAATTCCCCAGATCGTTGCCGGACGGGCCGCGATTCTGTTCGACACTTCGACGGTCGGGGTCCGTGCGGAACCGCCGGTGGGGTGCGCGCTCATGTCGTGTCTCCTGTGTGGGCGTGGGAATGGTTGGTCGGGCCGCGATTTGCCGGATGGCGCACTGCGTGATTACCCTCATCGCCCGGTGGCCCGCAGCCCGGCCCGGCATCACCGCTACTGATACTCACCCCGCGGAAAGGAAAAGGGAACGATGAACGTCCACGTGCGAAACGTCGGTGGAGCGGTGTTGGGTTGGGTGGTCATGGCCGTGTGCGTCTTCGTTCTGATGGCGGTGCTCTGGACGGCGCTCGGCGTGGAGGGGTCCTTCCGGCCGGGAAGCTGGGAGGTCACGACGGCGTGGAGCCTGGGTTCGGTGGTGATCGGGCTGTTGGCGGCGGTCGTGGGGGGCATCGTGTGCAGGAAGGTGGCGGGGGACGGCCGGGGGGTGCTGATGCTGATCGCCCTGGTGGTGGTTCTGGGAGTCGCCAACGCGCTGTTCCAGTCTCCGGCGACCGGCGCGGTCCGCCCCGAAGACGTCGCCATGCTCGAGGCCGCAGGATCCGCGGAGCAGCCGCGGTGGCTGGCGTGGCTCAACCCGCTGCTGGGACTGGTGGGGATTCTGCTGGGAGCCCGCCTGGCAAGGCGCGAGTAGCCGCCGCTTGGCCCGGGGTTTCGACCGCTCCATCGTCGAGGGGCCCATCGGGCGCGCCGTATGGAAGCTGGCGTGGCCCACAATGCTGCAGAACGTGATCGGGGGACTGCAGGGGCTCGTCGACCACGCCATGGTGGGGCACTTCGTCGGCTACGCGGGGAACGCCGCCATCGGGGTCTCCAGGCAGATCTTCCTGGTGGTCCAGGTCTTCATCGGGTCGCTCTTCACCGGGATGGGCGTGCTGGTCGCCCGGTTCGCGGGCAGGAACGAACCCGAAACGGTCAACCGGGTCGTCTACCAGGCCTTCCTGACCGCGGCGGTTCTGTCGATCGGCATTCTGGCCCCACTCGGCTACTTCCTGGCTCCGGCGCTCCTGGACCTGGTCAACGCGGCCCCGGCGGTTCAGGCCGATGCGCTGCCCTACATCCGCACCATGTTCGTCTTCAGCTTCGGAATGATGGTCTTCTTCATGCTGGGCGGGGCGCTGCGTTCGGCGGGCGACGCCCGCACACCCCTCCGGCTCGGGATCTGGCTCACCGTGCTGAACGTGGTGTTCAGCGTGATCCTGATCCGGGGACCGGGTGCCGTCCCCGCCTTCGGCACCCTGGGCGCGGCCATGGGCACGGTGATCGCGAGCGGCATCATGGCGCTGGCAGCGGCCTGGTCCCTCCTGAGCGGCCGCTGGGTGATCCGGATTCAGCGGGGCCTCGACTGGCGCCCCGACCCGGCGATCATCCGCCAGCTCTTCAGGTTCGGGTTGCCGACGGGGATCCAGGGCGTGGCCATGAACATCGGCGGAGTCATCCTGCTGCGGTTCATCGGGTCGCTGGCGAGCAGCGCGGAGGCGCAGGCGGCGTACTCGGTGAGCTACACCCAGCTGTTCTCGCTGGTCACCTGGACGTCGGTGGGGATCATGGGCGCGACGGCGGCGGTGGCGGGGCAGAACC
>CAZTOF010000688.1:0-4566 GCA_964615515.1 uncultured Gemmatimonadaceae bacterium | reverse complement strand
AAGGACCGCGAGACGAACCAGGTGGCCGCCCGCGTGGTTCCGAAGGCGGACAGGGAAACGCTGCTGGACTTCGTGGACAGCGTGGCCCATCCCGACGCGCCGATCTACACGGACGGCACCAGCGCCTACCGGGGCCGCCCGGGGTACGCCGATGCCCATTTCCCTGACCTGCACGACGCCATACGAGCGGGGCGACAAGGTTGAATGCGAGGCCGCGCCCACGTTGAGCGAGTTCGACAACGACGAAACCTTCTACGGATGGTCGGTGAACTGTCGGTCGGATTTTGTCGAGGGCGACCAGTGCGATGCCGTGCTCGAGGGGGAGGGGTCGAGGTACAAGAAGTGGAGCGGCAAGGCGACGATGAGCGCCAACATCTCGGTTCGCATCCGGGCCTACGACGAGAACGACAGCCTCTACGTGGGGACCAAGACCGAGAGCGTATGGGTGTGGGAGCGCAAGGGCTGGAAGGCGAGCCCGCTCGAGTGGCTCGGAACCGCGAAACTCAACAACAAGACGCTCGCCCCCAAGCCCGAGGGCTATTGGGAACCACACGTCTACGGACTGTACTACCCCGGGTGGGACTGGTACCGAACCCCCGACCATTCCACCGAGAAGGGCAGCGGGCCGTGGGCGGGAACGGCCTACCTGAAGAAGATGCCCAAGTTCAAGAGCGAACGGGACCGGCTGTACGCCCATCCGGACCTGTACGAATGGGGGAGGGACTACGAGGCGCGTGGAAGCATTGCGGCGACGTGCCGACCGAGACGGAAGTGAACGTCCGGACGATGAACGACGAGTGCGGAACCGGCGCGATCCTGGACCGCTGGCGGGACTACGTGGAGGCGCACGAGGCGTACCACAAGGCCAGCTACAACAAGTGCCTGTACACCAGCAGAATGGGTGCCGAGGCCAGTGGGTGGAGACCGTCGCGGCGCGGAGCGACCGGATGGACCGAGCGGTCCGGAAAGCGCGCGAAGACCTTTGGAAAGTGCTCGGGCCAGCTGTGGAGACGAGCCAGAGATGGAACAAGCCGGAGGGCATGCGTCACTGGCGGCCGTTCCAGCGCTGGACCAAGGTATTGCCGGGCAAGCTATCGCACTCCGGCACGAACGGTTGCTGAAACACACTCGATGAGGAGGCGCGGAAGCCTCCCGGAAAGGACGACGGAACAATGAGGAACACACCATTCAGAGCGGCGGCCGTGGCCGTTGCCGTGGCCGCGCTGCTGGCCGGGCCGGCCGGCGCCCAGGAGCGTCCGAAGCCCCACTACGCGTTCAACGACGGCTACACGTTCGAGAAGGCGATGCGGACGCTCGAAGACGCCGCCGCGAACGCCTCCAACAGACTCATTAAACTCGGCGACGGACTCGGTTTTCGCCGAACGGACGCGGAACGCGACGATCTCGCCCGGTGGCTCGCGGACATGATCGTGAGGGACGCGACGCGATCCGCAGATGTGAAGTTGCTCGCCGCGGACTGGCTGGCCCGCATTTGGGTCCATGGGTGGACCGTCACCGGCGGCGTGGCTTACTTCGAGAGTTTTCGCGACGCGCTACGGATGGTGTTCGAGGAGGGTGAGCCGACGGCCGCCTGCATTCGAGACACCGAGGCAATGTTTACGGTGAGGGACCGTTTGCCGGTCACCGATCCGCGCTACCGGCCCCGTTGCGCCCGCAATCCCCACAAGACCGCGTGGTGCGTGGCGGGCTGGGCGCTTCACAGCCCCGAGGTGGATCGGGCGATGGGCCGGAAGCCCGAGCTCAAGTCCGACCATTTGCGCGGGAGTTTCACCGCCGCGGCCGAGGAGGCGCCGGAGGTGCCGGGGCTGTCGGACGGCGCGGCGAGGTGGTGGGAAGCCTGCTGGGACGACCGCCGCCCCGGAAGATGACAGAAGGGACGGACCACTTCATAAGCGGAGAAGACCGATGAACCTGACCACGGCGGACCTGGAACAGATCGGGCGGCTGCTTGACGACAGGCTGAAAGGCGTTCACCAGCGCCTCGACGGGGTGGAGCAACGCCTCGACGGGGTGGGCGATGCCCTCATCTATCTGGCGAACTGCTGGCCGGGTACGATGCCCGGCCACAAGTCGCACGTGGCCCGCGAGGTCGAGAAGATTCTCAAACCCGGGTCGAAGGAGCGGAATTCATAAGCACGGCCACGAAGCGGCGGCCCGTGACGACCTGACCGTCTGGCCCTACCTTCAACGGAGAACAGGAGACCAGACCCATGAAAGTCATGAAGAAGACCCGGAAGCGGCGGAAGCCGTACCGGAAGACCGCCCCGCCCATTCCGGTCCAGGATCCGAACGCCACGGCGGAGGACGTGGCTCGGGCCTTGGGGTTCGTGCCCCCGCACCAGCGCCCGGAGGTTCGGGCGCGGATGAGGGAGCGGGAGCGGCGGGAACGCGCCGCGCAGGAAAGCGGCTGACCCCCCAGCAGGACTCGAACCTGCAACCTCCGGCTTGGTAAGCCGGTGCTCTGTCCCGTTGAGCTACGGGGGGGATGTCCGCCAGCCCCCGTCGGAGGCCGCAACCTCCGGCGGGGGCGTCTCATTCCTGACCTGATCTGGACGGGGGAGGGGGCGGGTCACCAAGCGCTACAGATAGGTTTCCCGCAACCCGACAAGAAGGGGGGTGATGCCCATGAGTGCGTTAGATCGTGATCTGCTCAAAGAACTCCGCGAGAACCTAGCGAACCTTCCGGACATGTGACTTCCGCCCCCTCCTTCGTCTGCACTGAAAGGATACGGACGATGCCGAATCTTGGCTACTTTCGTATGTACATCCTTGTATAGTATACATTCACCTGATCCCTCGGGGGCCTCGGCGGGCGCCCCACGCCTCCTCGACACCATCGTGGCCCAGGCGACGCCACCCGGCTTCGGCGCGGTTGCGGTAGTCCGCCTTTCGGGACCCGGCGCCCTCGACATCGCCGCCCGCCTGATGCGGCGGGACGCGGCGGAGATGTCCGCATGGGCGGATCGTTCGTGTCGCCTGCGACATCTGTTTCGCCCGGGCTCGGGCGAGATCCTCGACCGCGCCGTGGTGACGCTCTTTCGAGGCCCCGGCAGCTACACCGGCGAAGACGTGGTGGAGTGCTCCACCCACGGCGGCCACGCGATCCCGCGGACCGTGGTGGAGGCGTGCGCGGCGCTGGGCGCGCGCGAGGCCAGGCCGGGCGAGTTCACCCAGCGGGCCTACCTGAACGGCAGGCTGGACCTGACGCAGGCCGAGGCGGTTGCGGATCTGGTGGCGGCGCGCTCGGCACAGGCGCGGGCCGTGGCGCTGCACCAGCTCGAGCGGGGGCTCGGGGCGCGCGTGGCGGCGCTGCGCGAGCGGGTGATCGGACTGTCGGCGCTCCTCGTCCAGCACATCGACTTTCCCGAGGAGGACGATGCGCCGACGCCCCTTGAAGCGATCGCCGACGAGGCCGGCGGCGCAGCCGGAGAGATCGGCCGGCTGTTGGCGACGGCGCCGGCGGGAGAGGCGTTGCGCGAAGGCGCGGTGACCGTTCTGGCGGGGCCGCCCAATTCCGGTAAGTCAAGTCTGTTCAACGCTTTAGTCGGTGTGGAGCGTGCGATCGTGACCGACGAACCGGGCACCACGCGGGACGCGATCGAAGCGGTGGTCGAGGTGGGGGGCTTCCCCTTCCGGCTGGTGGACACGGCCGGGTTGCGGAGCGCGGCGGGCAGGGTGGAACGCCTGGGCATCGAGGTGGCTCGTCGCTTCCTGGCCGGGGCGGACCTGGTCGTCTACTGTCGCGAGACGGGGCATGTGCCCACGGAGGAAGAGCGCCGCTTCGTCGCGCGACTGGGGGCGCCGGTCGTGCGGGTGAGGACGAAGTGGGATGTCGCAACCGCGGAAGAGGTGCTGGACGATGGCGAAGTGGCGGTTTCGGTGGAGACGGGCGAGGGCCTCGACGTGTTGAAGGACGCGCTGCTGGATCCGGTCTTTCGGGGCGTCGTCGAGAACCGCGACGAGGTGCCGGTTGTCACGCGGCGCCGCCAGGCCGATCTTCTGGCGTCGGCGCACGAAGAGGTGACGGCGTTTCGGGGTGCGCTTACGGAGGGAATCCCTCCCGAGGTGGCGTCGGCCCACCTCAAGAGCGCGGAGAGCGCGCTGGAGGAGATTCTCGGGGTCGTCGCCACCGAAGATGTGCTCGACCGGGTATTCAGGGACTTCTGCATAGGAAAATGAAGTCGTGCGGCTGACCTGCGACGTGATCGTGGTGGGAGGCGGCCACGCCGGCACCGAGGCTGCGGCTGCGGCCGCGCGCCTGGGTGCGAAGACCGTGCTCATCACGCCGGACCTGACGCGGATCGGGCAAATGAGCTGCAATCCGGCGATCGGAGGGGTGGCCAAGGGGACCGTGGCCCGGGAGGTGGGGGCGTTGGGCGGCGTGATGGCACAGGCGACCGACGCCTCACGGATCCACTTCCGAATGCTCAACCGGTCGAAGGGGCCGGCCGTGTGGGGCCCGCGGGCGCAGTGCGATCGTGCGCTCTACCCGATCGCGGTGCGGCGGATCCTGGACGGGCTGGAAAACCTCGACCTCTTTCAGGA